>JBJOIU010000112.1:0-3160 GCA_046046935.1 Bacteroidota bacterium | reverse complement strand
TCAATGGTTTAAGCAAGGGCTTTGCCATGACTGGATGGCGCTTAGGCTATACCGCATCGAATACAACGGTGGCTAAAGCGATGGAAAAATTACAAGGTCAATTTACTTCAGGCACTTGTTCTATCACTCAGAAAGCGGCTGTTGCAGCTTTAGTGGGCGATTTAAAACCATCTATGGAAATGACAGAAGAGTTTACACGTCGTCGTACTAAAACTTTAGAATTAGTTAATGCAATGCCTGGATTCAAATGTTTTGCTCCAGAAGGTGCATTCTATGTATTCCCAGATGTGAGTAGTTATTATGGAAAATCAGATGGCACCCAAACCATTGCCAATGCTGCAGACTTTAGTATGTACTTATTAAATACAGCACATGTATCTTCTGTAATGGGGGATGCATTTGGAGAGCCTAATTGTGTTCGTTTCTCTTTTGCCAACAGCATGCCGAATATCGAAAAAGCTTGGGCAAGAATCAGAGAAGCTTTAGCTAAATTGAATTAATCCCTATTTGAAATAGTAAAAGAAGCGTTACACTTGTAGCGCTTCTTTTTTTGTCGTAATTTTATCCCGATCATGACTCCAGAAAAATTTCAAATGTTTGAAAATCGCTTGCTTAAAAACTATAAGCATCGATTAAAACAAGCCAAGCGACTCAATGTTACTTGTTGGAGACTCTATGACCATGACCTACCAGAGTTTCCTATCTGTATTGAGTTCTATGAAGAATATATTTACATAGCGGAGTATAATCGTAGACATGCTTTAACAGATGAGGAACATGAAATTTGGTTTACTGAAACCAAAAAAATCATTTCCGATATGACGGGTGTGTCTATTGACAAAATGTATGTAAAACTGCGCAAAAGAATGTCGCACAGAGAAGGTCAATACGAAAAGGAAGAAGTAACGGAGTCTAAGATCATTACTGTGCAAGAAAATGGTTTGCAGTTCTTAGTCAACCTCACCGATTATTTAGATACGGGTTTGTTTTTAGACCACCGTGTCACAAGGCAAATGGTGCAAGCAGAAGCAAAGGATACGAATTTCTTAAACCTATTTTGCTATACCAGCTCCTTCTCAGTGTATGCTGCAAAAGCAGGTGCTAAAACAGTCACATCGGTTGATTTATCAAAAACTTACTTAAGTTGGAGTGAGGAAAATTTTAAAATAAATCAATTACCCAATACAAGCGCTTACCAGTTTGTACATGCCGATGTGAAGCAATATTTGAAAACATTGCCCATGAATCATTATGATTTGGTGGTGATGGATCCTCCTACTTTTAGCAACAGTAAAAGGATGAAGGATATTTTAGATATTCAAAGAGACCATGTGGAATTGATCAATGATATGCTAAAAGCAATGAAGCCTGGAGGGATCCTTTATTTTAGCACCAATTTCACCCAGTTTATTTTAGATACTGAGCAAATTAAATCAGATCAAATAAAAGATATCACAAAAGCGACTACCCCATTTGATTTTGAAGGAAGATTAAAACGTTGGTGTTATAAAATTATAAAGCCAGCTTAAAAATAAGCAATTATATAGATGCTTCTTGAATTGCTAATCTAATCGCCTCATCGATTGACAACACTTGAGGAATCACCATTTGTTGATTGTCGTTGTGGATCACAAAATCACATAAACGCATTTTGATGGTGTCAGAAATTTGATTGCGCAAGCGCGCTTCTACCTGATCCTTTGTAATTCCATCTCTCTGCATCACTCTATGTTTACGAATAGTTAATGGAGCTGTGACACCAATGACTTTAAACAATCCTTCTGAAGAACCAGATTCAAAAATTAATGCTGCTTCTTTAATCACATAAGGGCTGGTTTGTTTTGCTGCCCAATCCTTTGCAGCTTGAATCGTCACTGGGTGCACGATCGCATTGAGCAATTGCAATTGAAATGGATCATTAAATACAATAGCTGCTAATTTTTCTTTTTGCAATCCAAATTCATTGTAGACTTCTGATCCAAATTGTTGGATCAATTTTTCTTTTATGACTGGACTTGCCTGCATGATGCGCTTGGCTTCTTCGTCGGCATTGAACACAGGTATACCCAGGGTAGCAAATACTTTTGCAACCACCGATTTTCCGGATCCAATCCCTCCTGTTAAACCAATTATTTTTGTCATATTATCCTATAAAAAAATCCGAAATCAGTTTCCATTTTATTGGAGGCTAATTTCGGATCGTATCATTTAAACAATGGAATTATTTATTCATTGCTTGAGACCATTCTAAGCTAATAGAAGATCTTTCAATCTTCAAATAACTACCTGGGCTCACTTCCAATTGAATGGTATTGTCTTCGTTTACTTTATTGATTGTGCCGTGGATACCTGCGATGGTAACTACTTTATCACCCTTCTGCATTGTATCAATAAACTTCTTTTGCTCTTTTGCTTTTTTAGCTTGTGGACGGATCATGAAAAACCAGAAAACCAAGATGATACCACCTAACATGATCAATTGAAAAGTACCACCTTGTTGTGGTGCTTGTAATAAAATTTGTGTCATTTTGTTGTGTTTATGTTTTTAAACTTGAGTACAAAGATAGTGTAAACCAATTACTTTGCTTTGTGACTTATTTTTTGAATTTTACCTGTAGAGACCAATTCTTTATGAATATTGTCCAAAATACCGTTGACAAAATGGCCACTTTGTTCCGTGCTATACTCCTTTGCTAAATCAATGTATTCGTTGATAGAAACTTTGGTTGGAATGGTATCAAAATACAATAATTCACAAACGCCCAATCTTAATAAGATCATATCAATTACTGCAATACGCTCTGGATCCCAGTTCTTTAATTTAGGCACGATCAAACCTTCAGTCACGTCCTTTTTCTCAATGACTGTGCGCAATAAATCCTTCGCAAACTTCATTTTCTCATCCCCTACTAAATCGATGAAATCAACCGAGCCTGGTTTTTGGAAATAGTTCAACATAAAACCAATAATCATATCTCCGTCATCGTCCCAATTGGAGAACTGTGATTCAATTGTTTCTACCGCATTCTCCGAGTTCAAGATCAACTGACCAAAAATGAACTTTAAAATGGCAGATTCCTTAGCTTTCTCTCTACTCTCCTCCGAAATATACAGCTTGTATTCTGGGGAATCCACTAACTGGCGAAAGATAGACTTTACC
>JBJOIU010000111.1:0-3502 GCA_046046935.1 Bacteroidota bacterium | reverse complement strand
CTTCTGTAATTTTGCCGTTTACAATGGTTGCAATCGTACAACCAATAACATTTACTTCCTTATTTGTTGCAGGGATACCAAAGAAATTTCCCGTGTGCTTGCCTTTGAAATTCCAATATTTTACCACTTTATTGCCTTGTGCAACGGACTCTTTTACAGTAAACTGACGATTAGAGAATCCGGTGATATAGTTTGCATAATAAGCAATACAATTAGCCTTGCCCATTGTTGCTGGCGTGGTATGTAACATTGCGTTTTCAGCATAAGCAGTATCTAAAATATTGACCCTGCCTTCATTAATCACCACATCCCAAACATGGTTGTAATTTTTGATGTTTTTGTTCGCCTGATCTAATTTTTGTGCAGATACGGCAGTTACAGACATTGCACTTAATGCCAACAAGCTGAATAACATTTTTTTCATAATAGTCTTGATTTGATGAAGATCAAAACTATCTAATGCCATTTTCAATAGACTGTTTGGGCATGTCTAAAATGTTCCTTAAAGCGTATTGGGAACATATTTAGAAGCTTTGAAGAATAAATACATAGAACATTAATTAATTAGATTTTATAAATTATATAATTTCTATATATATTTGCATACCCCCAAAGGATAGTTTAAAACAATTAAACTATGAAAAACCTGATCTTTGCTATTGGACTTTTAATGAGTCCTGTCCTTGCGTATTCGCAAATTATTAAAGAAAAGCCATCCATCTTAGAAAAAGCATTTGATCTAAAAAGCTTCGACGCCACAAATAATAAATACATTGGTGCCAATTGGGATGAATTTGGAGATTTGTTTTTTGAAAAAAACGGAAAACAATATTGGTTGGCAACTTTTACCGCAATCACTGCTCCTGAATTTGACTACTACAGGGTTTTTGAACTTGTATTAGACAGTGGATATACAAAAGAAGTAACTACAAGTATTTTAGGTGGGTATTATAAAGTTGAAGGACCAAACCCACCATACTATTATAAGGATATTGATAATGATGGCATTAAAGACATTTTCGTGTTTGACCATGGTAAAGAGTACGATACCAATACAAATAACTGGAAATATTTTAATGTATTTTTTAAAGGAACTAATACCGGATTTGTAAAAACAGAATTGCCTACAATTACTACAGTAGCAGGATACTACCACGGGCACGATATCGGAGATTTTGATAAAGATGGGGACAACGATATTGCAATTGGAATAAATGGTATAAAAATATACAATAACAATGGGAGTGGTGTTTTTACGCAGATGAGTTTAGCGCCTACTAGCAAATATATTATGCCTCCATTTTCTATGAAATTTCTTCAAGCAGATGACGACAATTATTTAGAACTGTTAGCTCCGCCTTATAGGGATATCAATAATTCATGTTGTAGGGCGCAAACAAATTTGTTGAATTTGGAAAATAACTCAACATGGTCTGTGTCGGACTTTGCCCAGCAATTGCCTTTTAAAAATGGCTTCGTATCTGGTTCGGCTCAGGTCTTAAATTTTCCAAGCTCAACAAGAAAATTGGATGATCTATTTTTTAGAGTAGAGACTTTTGACACTGTTGCCGGATTCCCACAGGGAAGATGGCTAACAAAGTTTTATAGAAACAGTCCTGCTAAATTTGACACTATCCTACCTGTAGATTTTAAA
The DNA here is from genome assembly GCA_046046935.1 of Bacteroidota bacterium. Classification (GTDB taxonomy): domain Bacteria; phylum Bacteroidota; class Bacteroidia; order Chitinophagales; family Chitinophagaceae; genus Sediminibacterium. Next base: position 1,848 of record JBJOIU010000111.1, on the reverse strand, counting down.
TTTGCAGACACTGCCAACTTTTTTTACATAGACCCCAAGGCTTCGGATATTAATTTTGATGGATACGCTGATATCTTTTTTAAAGAAAACATGTATTACACTGGTTCTCCTTTTCAACATAAGATCAACGAGAGATTATGGATGAATGATGGCAATAACAACTTCAATCCTATTAATTTTAAATTTAACGACGAGCCCAATAAGGCAATGTATTTGTTTGTGAAATCGGACACGACTAAAAAATATAGTCTCTTTATGAGCCTGACCGAAACTTGGATTGATTCTAAAAAATATATTTACAACAGATTTGATAGTTTAATATTTCCCATAAAGGAAAAGCAAACAGTTGAGGTTTGTCAAGACCAGTCTGTTACTAATTTAGTGAGCAGGGTACCGGTAAAAATCAAATTGATCCAACAGCCTAAATTTGGTTTGTTGAATTTGACAGATTCAAGTTTAAAATACAAAGCAACTAGCTTTGGCACAGACACAATTCGTTATAGATTCTATAATGATTTTTTTGAAAGTACAGATTTTGAAATCGTGTATATCAATAAAAAAAATCCAGTAGGCCCCATCTTGTCTAAAGATTCTTCCAATTTTTTAGTGTCAAATTTGCCAGTAAGTGTTTGGTTTAAAGACGGTATTGCAATTGCGGATACCTTGCAAAAATTTAAGCCAACTTCTTCGGGGCTTTACACTGCAAAAACAACGAGTTCTGGCTGTTTAAGTGAACTAAGTGCTCCTTATTATTATTTTATTACAGCTATAAACCTGCTTGGCAAAGAAGAATTTATAAAAATCACTCCAAATCCTTTTTACAACCAAATAAATTTAAGCTTTAACATTAAAGGATATCAAAGCTTAAATTTAGATGTGTACGATATTGCTACTGGAAACTTATTGTCGTCCAGAAAAGGACTGAGCAATGGCGCTTCTGTTTTATTAGATAAAATTCCAAGTGGGACCTATTTGATCAAAGCCTATTCTACTGATAATAAAAGTGTACACCAGTTTAAAGTAATCAAGATTTAAAAAGATTTATTAAAAACTTCGGATAGCCCTTACATAAAAGAAGTTATTTTTTGTTTGTGTAACAGGAGCGCTCCCATTTGACATATAATAGGCGGAATCTGAAGTTGATTCTGACGAAGTCCAATGACTTCGTGAATACAAATAATTAGGAATATGAAGATATTGATTTTTCATAATTAACGCTTCAGTTTTGGACGGCAAATACCAATCTCCATAGGTCACTCCATTGGCATCTGTGACAGAATATTCATTACAAATTCTTGCGGCATATAAATCTCCATTACCATACCCTTGGCTTGCTATGATGATGGCTGTATTCTTCTTACCTGCTCCTATCCCATCTGCTAAAGCCATAGTTCTAATATCTGATCCCGCTCTCCAATAGGCACCAGTACTTTGATAATCATTTGAAACAATCAATCCATGTTGTCCATTATCATATACATAAAATACAATTCCTCCGCCGTAAACTTCACCTACATAATGTGTAACTGATGCTGTCCAGGTCAATGTTCCGGAGCCTGTTGTAGTAAGTATTTGTCCAGAAGTTCCATGTGTGTTTGGATAAGTAACAGTTCCTGCTGTAAGCGTTCCTGCTGTAATGACTTTTGTAACAAACGGATTCCCGAGTGCAATAGTATTACTTTCTCCAACAACTGCCTCACTGCCAATTGCTGTCGCATTAGTCAAATCAGGAGAAGCTACATCAGCCTTGTAACCTATTGCGGTATTCTTCACACCTGTTTGATCATAAAATAATGCATTTGAACCAACTGCAGTATTAAAGTTTCCAGTTGAATGTGCATACAAGGC
>JBJOIU010000110.1:0-3531 GCA_046046935.1 Bacteroidota bacterium | reverse complement strand
TCCTGATGAGTAATCACATTATTGTCTTCACGAATACCTAAATCTGTAACAACGCTTATTGCGAAAACACGCATCCCGCAATGTACTGCAGCAATATTTTCTTGAACGGTACTCATACCCACTACATCACCCCCTACAAATTTGATTAATTTATATTCTGATCTTGTTTCAAAAGTAGGTCCAGTAACACCAACATATACCCCTTCATGGACTTTGATTTGATGTGCTGCAGCAATTGCTTTTGCTTTATCAATAAATTCTTGGGCATAGGGCTCACTCATGTCTGGGAATCTTGTACCTAATGCATTTTCATTTTTACCAATCAATGGATTAATTGTAAAAAAACTAATATGGTCTTTTATAATCATTAAATCACCTACTTGATAATCAGGATTTACACCACCCGCTGCATTAGATAAAATTAGATTTTGAACACCTAATAATTTTAAGACTCTAACTGGAAATGAAACTTGCTCTGGAGTATATCCTTCATAAAAATGGAAACGCCCTTCTAAAACCCAAACCTTTTGTCCATTTAAAGTACCTAAAATTAATCTTCCCTTGTGTCCTTCTACTGTACTTACTGGGAAATTAGGAATGGCTGTATAGGGTAGCTCAAATTCAGTCTCAATTTTAGTAGATAAATTACCCAAGCCGCTGCCTAAGATAATAGCTGTTTCGGCCTTTGCGGCTATTTTAGATTGTATAAACTTTGCTGTCTCCTCTAATTGATTCATCAAATTGCTCATATTCATGCTTTAATTAGGCACAAATATAACTTATTTACTTAGTTTCTGATTGCAAAACCACATAAGCAAAAACAACACTAATGACCATAAAAAGGGCCCCCAATAAGAAAGATGCGCCAGGAAAATATATAGCCGTTGTCGGCTTAGTGAAATAGGCAAATAAACTAGTCATCACCAATGGGCCAATAATGGATGTAACACTCATGATACTTGTTAAAGAACCTTGCAATTCACCTTGTTGATTTTTAGGTACATGTACCGAGATCAAGGATTGTAAGGCAGGTCCTGAGATTCCTCCTAAACAATAAGGAATTAAAAAAGCGAACATCATCCAAGAAGAGGATGCAAAAGCAAATAAAGTAAGCCCTAATGCATATAAAGCAATACCAAAATAAACACTTTTCTTGTCGCCTAATTTTGGATTAATAAAGCGTATTAAAACTCCTTGAACCAAACCCACCAATACTCCAACCATGGCTAATGACAACCCAATTGTTTTGGGACTCCATTTGAATTTTTCAATATTCACATAGCTCCAATTACTCTGAACTGCATGTGAGCCAAGATAAATGAAGAATAAAGAAATAATCAATCCAGACACTGCTGGATAAGACCTTAAATGTAATAGAGAACTCAATGGGTTAGACCTTTTCCATTCGAATGCACGTCTATTAGCCGGTGCTAGAGATTCAGGTAAAACAAAATATCCATATAAAGCATTTATTAAAGCTAAAGAAGCGGCTACTATAAATGGTAGCCTATGTCCATACTCGCCTAAAATTCCCCCTAACATCGGACCAATGATAAAACCAATACCAAAAGCTGCACCAATCATCCCGAAATTTTTCGCTCTATTCGTATCGTCACTGATATCCGCAATGTAAGCAGAAGCGGTTGTAATACTTGCCCCAGTGATACCAGAAATCATTCTCCCAATAAATAACCAAATAATGCTAGGAGCAAAAGCAAGAAATAAATAATCTAAACCAAAGCCTAGCAAAGAAAATAATAATACTGGTCGTCTGCCATATTTATCACTTAAACTACCTATTAATGGAGAAAAAAGAAATTGCATGATGGCATATAAAAAAGTCAACCATCCACCATACAATGATACTTTACTAATATCTTCCGTATGAATCAAACCTTTAATCAAGGCAGGTACAACTGGTATGATAATACCCAGTCCTACAATATCTAAAACTAAAGTGAAAAAGATAAACCCAACTGCAGCTTGTTTATTATTTGCCATTGAACAAATATAAATAAAAAAGCCCCAGAACCAACTCGTCTGGGGCTTAATTTAATCATTTGATTATGCTTCATTTCTAAAAACAATCAAACCGTCAAAGATGTCAATGAGTACTTTCTTAGATTTATCAATCTCCCCGCTAAGAATTTTTTTACTCAATTCATTCACTACTAATTTTTGGATAAGTCTTTTTAGTGGTCTTGCGCCTAATTGCATATCAAAACCCTGGTCTGACAAATACTCAATCAAATAATCACTAAACTCAATTTGCATATCATTTTCGGCAACCAAATGTTTTAAATTATTCAATTGGATTTTAACAATTGAAGCCATTTGTTTTTGTAATAAAGGAGAGAACATGATAATCTCATCAACTCTATTTAAAAATTCAGGCCTAATGGTTTGCTTTAACAAAGCCATTACTTCGGTTCTAGATTGCTCAGTTTTTTCATCAAGGTTTTTCTCATTCACCCCTTCAAATGCTTCTTGAATTAAATGACTACCAATATTACTTGTCATAATAATTATGGTATTTTTAAAATTCACAGTTCTACCCTTATTATCTGTCAAATGTCCATCATCCAAAACCTGCAATAAAATATTCCATACATCTGGATGTGCTTTTTCAATCTCATCCAATAAAACTACACTGTAGGGTTTTCTTCTAACCGCTTCTGTTAATTGACCACCTTCATCATAACCTACATATCCCGGAGGCGCACCCACTAATCTTGATACAGCATGCTTTTCTTGGTATTCACTCATGTCAATCCTGGTCATCATACTATCGTCATCAAATAAATAGTTGGCCAAAGCTTTAGCAAGCTCTGTCTTACCTACACCAGTAGTACCTAAAAATATAAATGAACCAATAGGCTTTTTAGGATCTTGCAATCCTGCTCTACTTCTTCTAATGGCATCAGACACTGCCGTAATTGCCTCTTCTTGCCCTATAACTCTTTGGTGTAATTCATCTTCTAAATGCAATAGTTTTTCTCTTTCTGATTGCATCATTTTACTCACAGGAATACCAGTAGCTTTTGCAATATTTTCAGCAATATCTTCAGCATCCACTTCTTCTTTCATCAATCGTTTTCCATTGATTCCAAACTCGTTTAACTGCTTAGTAAACTCCACCAATTGCTTCTCTTCTTCTTTAATCTTACCATACCTAATTTCTGCTACTTTTCCATAATCACCATTACGTTCCGCTACTTCTGCTTCTTGCTTAAATTTTTCAATATTCGTTTTACATTTTTGTACTTTATCAACGATTTCTTTTTCTTGAGACCATTTAGCTTTCAAAGTATCTTGTTGTACCACCAAATTACTGATCTCAATATTTAAGGCCTTTAATTGTTCTGGATTATTTTCTCTTTTAATTGCTTCTCTTTCGATCTCTAATTGTCGAATTTGTCTAATTAAGGTATCTAATTCTTCAGGCATTGAATTCATCTCTAATCTCAACTTAGCAGCACTCTCATCAATTAAATCAATAGCCTTGTCTGGTAAAAAACGATCTGTAATGTA
>JBJOIU010000109.1:0-3558 GCA_046046935.1 Bacteroidota bacterium | reverse complement strand
CCTACTGCAAATGCTGGAATATCCAAGACTGCTGCAGCTTTTGCTACAGCATGTAATAATTCGGCCTCTCGGGATGTAAAATGAATTTGCATTGAAAGCAAAAGTACTTAATTGTTCAGTATATTCGTATGCAAATAGCCGCTATTCGTGGCAAAATAAAGAGAAATGACCTCCCTAAGCATAGTAATAGTTAGTTATAGATGTTGGCAAAGATTGGATGCTTGTTTAAAAAGTATTCAAACTCAAAGTCTAGATTATTTGGAAGTGATTGTAGTCGACAATCATTCTAATGACGGGAAAATTAAAGAATTCATAGAGCAATATCCTACTGTACATTTTATTCAACAAGAAATTAATGGAGGTTTTGCACAAGCTTGCAATAAAGGTGCATCTATTGCAAAAGGAGAATGGATTTTATATTTAAATCCAGACACCATTTTAGAACCCAATACTTTATCCTCTTTACTTCAAAAGGCAAATACAGAACCGAGCTGGAAATTAATTGGCATCAAACAATTAGACGAAAAAGGAAAAGACACTTACCCCTTTGGATTATTTTTACAATGGTGGAATGTATGGCCACCTATTAGAAGTATTCAAAGATTGATCTTGGGAAAAAAATATTCAAAAAAACAATGGAGTGCTGATACCATAAGTTTTCCAGATTGGATTTCTGGTTCTTTTGTATTAATTAGGGCTATAGATATGCAAACAATTGGTGGATGGGACGAGCGATTTTGGATGTATTGCGAAGACATGGATCTGAGCAAAGCAGCAGAAAAATTAGGATGGAAAAGAGTAATGTATAACCAGATCAAGTGTATGCATAGTCATGGCGGCTCTTCCAGAATAAATCCAAAGGTAAAGGCCATTACTAAATCCGCCGTGATCCTTTCCAATTTCAAATACATTAATAAACATATGAGTAAGCCAAGTAAATGGATTGCTCAAATTACTTTGTTATTAATGACTATAATTAATTTAATAATTGGTATTCCGTTTTCTAGTACTAAAAGACAAATGGTGACCGAACTTATTTACAATAGGAGATAATTATTTTCTGATAATAATTAAATTACCTTCTGCATCCCATTTAACAATGGAGGACGGTTCTTGAATAGTATGATCATCTTGTCGATGCTTTACAGTATAATCTACTCCTTCTATAATATCTAAAGAGATATCGCTAAAACATAATGGTGTCGGATACCCTGAGATATTGGCAGAAGTGCTTACAATTGGTTTCCCAAATAGATTTATCAATTTATTACAGAAAGGTTCTTTACAAATTCTAATCGCAATACTTCCATCATCTGCAATTAAATTATTAGCCAAAGCTTTGGCTTGCTCATAAATAACCGTTGTAGGCTTATGAATTCCTTTTATGTAATCAAAAATCTTAATATTGGTTTGATTAGTATGCTCCAATATGGCTGCTTCATCTGCCACCATGACAATTAAAGCCTTAGAATCTTCTCTTTTTTTTAAAGCATAAATTTTTGCAACGGCTTCCTCATTGGTGGCGTCACAACCTATACCCCAAACCGTATCTGTTGGATATAAAAGTATACCACCTTCTCGAAGTGTTGTTAAACTAGCTTGCAAATCATCTTCTAATAAAAACATATTGCAAATTAAACATTCGAGCCGTATTTTTGCCCAAATTGACAATAAATGGAATTAAAATCAACTATCGAAGCCGCATGGCAGGATCGTGCATTATTAAAAGACACAAAATACAGTGATGCCGTTAGAGCTGTCATTGAAGAAGTAGATAAAGGAAGATTAAGAGTTGCCGAACCGCAGGGTGACGAATGGGTGGTGAATGAATGGGTAAAACAAGCAATTCTAATGTATTTTGGTATTCAACAAATGCAAACCTGGGAAATTGCACCATTTGAATTCCATGACAAAATGTTATTAAAATCTGGTTATGCAGCTTTAGGTGTAAGAGCTGTGCCACATGCCATTGCAAGATATGGAGCTTATTTAGCAAAGAATGTAGTATTAATGCCAAGCTATGTAAATATTGGTGCATATGTAGACGAAGGAACAATGGTGGATACATGGGCTACTGTTGGGAGTTGTGCTCAGATTGGAAAAGCTGTTCACTTAAGTGGCGGTGTGGGTATTGGTGGAGTTTTAGAACCATTACAAGCAAGTCCAGTGATTGTGGAAGACGGTTGTTTTATCGGAAGTAGATGTATTGTGGTAGAAGGTGTACACTTAGAAAAAGAAGTAGTATTAGGTGCCAATGTGGTATTAACAAAAAGTACTAAAATTATTGATGTAAGTGGTTCAACTCCTATTGAATACAAAGGAAGAGTTCCAGCAAGAAGTGTTGTTATTCCTGGTTCTTATACAAAATCTTTTCCAGCAGGCGACTATCAAGTAAGCTGTGCTTTAATTATTGGTCAAAGAAAACCAAGCACAGATTTAAAGACTAGCTTAAACGATGCTTTAAGAGATTTTAATGTAGCAGTATAAAAAAGTCATTTTCATATAATCAAGGTTTTGCAATAGCAATCATCGGTACATTGCTATTTTCAACAAAAGCTATTTGGATTAAACTTTGTTTTAGAGAGAGTAATATCAACGCAACTACTTTGTTAATGTTGCGCATGTTACTCTCTCTTCCTTTTTATATCATCGTTTTATGGGTCATTCAAAAAAAAGGCCATTCCTTAAAACCTTCTAAAAAAATTTATATATGGGCAATCACAATGGGCCTACTTGGCTATTATGGAAGTAGCCTATTTGATTTTATTGGCTTACAATATGTTTCAGCAGGTATAGAGCGAATAATCCTTTTCATTTACCCCACCTTAGCTGTATTAATCAATTACTGGGTTTTCAAAATTCCCATTGTTAGAAGACAATGGTGGGCAATACTTGTCACCTATATTGGCATTGGACTAGCTTATTGGAGTGAGATCAATCAATTCCAAAATACAGATCTTTTTATATACGGATCCATTATGGTTCTATTATGTGGCATTACCTACGCGATGTATTTAGTAGGGACGGGCAAATTGATACCAAAAATGGGCGCCACTCAATACACCACAATTGCCATGCTATCTGCAAGCTTGGGAATATTTACACATTACGTCTTATCAGAGCCCATTTCCCATTTTGCCACTTATCTAGACCCAAGTAATAAGATATTCCTATTTGTGATAGGCTTGGCTCTATTTGCAACTGTAATACCCTCTTTTTTATTAAATACAGGCATGAAAAGAATTGGCTCAAACGATTTGGCGATTGTTACCAGCATTGGACCCGTCTCTACCCTTTTTCAAGCCAGGTACATGCTCAATGAGCCATTTAGTATTTTACAAATTCTAGGAACCATCTTGGTGATCATAGGGGTGCTCATGGTCAAGAAATCCGAGTAATAGATTCAAATGTTTTCAAAAAAATTTGGGGTGACCGAGACGAATCCCAATCACCCCGATTATCCTTCCCCCAAAGGATAATATATTTAATATTTCTTTAATGTATTTTAGACTGTTTTCAATTCTAAATCAAATATGCGCCTATATAACGCATCAATAC
>JBJOIU010000108.1:0-3708 GCA_046046935.1 Bacteroidota bacterium | reverse complement strand
CAAATAGGGCATCATAAGGCTTCCTATTCGGATAGTTTATTGCAAGAGATGAACTTTGCAAGAGTTTTATTTAATAACCTATGGAAAATTGTAGATGCCAATAGGGATAGCGAATTGAACAATATTCAATTGGAAAGTTTGTGTATATATGAAGATCCTATATTTTTTAAATCACTAATCAATAATTAAAACAAAACAACATGAGACCAGAAAAATTAAACGCGGCAATTGCAATTATCTTCCCGAACATTGTAGTTGCAAGTATTGACGGACTAACTAACGAAGAATGGGAAGACATAAAAGATACTGTTGTTTCACTTGCAGGAAAAGGTGGAGAAGGTTTATTTCATGATTTAAGTCTGGAAGATGCAGCTAAATTTTTCCAACAAGCTGGCGAATGGCATAATTCATTAAATCAAGAACAGAGAATTGAAGCTGCTGCAGAGTGTTGCTTATGGCTATTCAATAACTTTAAGTCTTTAGAAGGAAGAAAGCATGTCACAACCTACTTTGGTTATACTGCTTCTGCAGATGGCACTTTTACTCCTCAGGAGCAAGTGCTTGTTCAAATGTTTAGTAGCCTTATCCTAGAAGGTAAAATGTAAATTTCCCCTATTCGCGAGAAGCCCAATAGAAATATTGGGCTTCTTTTAATATCTCAAAAACATGATCAATAAGTTATTTAAAGTACAATTAACAGATGGTAAAATACCAGCCACATTATATCAATCCATAGGGGATGCTATGAAAGCGCATGGTGCAAGTAATATTGCTAAAATAGATGAAGTTGCTGCTAAAAAAGGTAAGACTACTGATGTGGCAAAATCAAAAGATCTTGTGTTGGTATTGAGTAGTCGTGGGGATGATGATTTAGAATTGTCAAACAAATGCGGTTATGCTGTTACATACAATTGTCCATCTTATAAGAAGATTTATCAAGGCATGAAATATCTTGAAGTGTCAGAAAATTATGTCCTAGAGGGTGAAATATTGAAACTAGACAAATTCGATTTAAAAGTACATCATGATTGGGCTGCAATCATCCCAAGACATACTGAAAAGCTTTGGAAATGGGCTATTTATCATACGAAGTCGGTTATGATGCCAAGGGCTGAAGCCGAGGCAAAGTATGGTAAAATACCAGGTGTGCAAGGGGGAATTGGATATATTAATTTAGCTAAAAAGTAATTAATGAAATATAACTACTATCATTATAAATCGGAGACATTTAGTTGTCCAAAATGCAATTGGACTGGTAAAGGGTCTGAAACCTTCTTGAGTGATTTGAGTGAAATTCATACACTTAGGGATATCGAATGTCCAAAATGCGAGCATACTTTGTATACATTTGACTTAGCTAAAGTTACGGAAGAGCAAAAGGAATTGGGCAATCCAGGGCCTTATGAAAAAGTTTGTTTTAATTGTACAAATATGATGTGGATGGTTGGTCTAGGATTGGGAGTTAAATGCAGATTGACTATGGAAAATATACCAAGTAGAATGTATACCTGTGATAAATTTGAAAATAGAGTTTAAATAATATCAATGAAGAAAATTCTATACATAGATATGGATGGTGTATTAGTTAACTTCCAAACAGGAATTGATAAATTAACCAATGAGGAAAAAGAAAAGTATAAGGATCAAGAAAAAAATGCACCCCATATATTTAGTAAGATGGAACCTATTGAAGGCGCAATAGAAGCATTTAAGCTATTATCTGAAAAATACAATACTTATATACTGTCCACTGCGCCTTGGCATAATGAAACTGCATTAGGCGACAAAGTAGCCTGGGCAAAAAGGTATTTAGGCGATGCTATTTATAAAAGACTCATATTATCCCATAATAAGCATTTAAATGAGGGGCATTATTTGATTGACGACAGACCTCATAAAAATGGAGCAGGTGATTTTAAGGGTGAGTTGATTCATTTTGGAGGTGATCGTTTCCCTAATTGGCAATCTGTATTAGATTATCTAATTCCATTGGCTTAATGTCTACCCCTCATCCTCCTCACAATAGTCGTCAATAAATTTTTGTGCGGCTTTAGACCCTAGTTTTACTGCAGTTTGGAAGTCCTCGCAAGCTAAATAATCGTCTTCATCATCATCATTATAGAGATAGGCAAGACCTCTTCCTTCAAAGAATCTATAATCTTCTGCATTGATCTGTATTGCATTGGAAAAGCATACAATTGCTTTTGAATATTCTTGGTTGATATTGTAATATTTGCCTAGGTAATAAGAAGTAAATTCATTTGTTGAGTCATGTTTATAAGCGCTGTTAAAGTTTGTAAAAGCGCTATCGTATTGCTCTAGGAAGTAAAGATTATATCCCTTCATAAAATAGGCAAAAGCGTCTGTGCTGTCTTGATGGATCATTGCATCAAGGTCTTGAATAGATGCAGTTCTGTCTTCTAAAGTTTCTGCTAAAAACATAGACCTTTCAAGTCTAAAATTTCTCTTCTTAGGATCTAGTTGGATCGATTTATTAAAATCTTCTAATGCACCTAATGTGTCATTTATTTCAGACCGGCTCAAGGCACGTTCATGGTAGGCACTTGCATCATTGGGGTATTTGACAATAAAGTAACTAAAGTCATTTTCGGCTCTAAAGTGCTCATTCAGTTCCGCGTAACATAATCCTCTATTATAAAATGCGTTTACTCTTTTTGAATTTTTAGAAATGGCTGTGTCAAAATATTTAATAGCGGATTCAAAATTGCCAGCTTTATACAAAACCTTCGCACTATTGAAATAGTATTTGTAGTTCTGGGCAGGTAGGTTGCTGAAAATAAAGAAGGAACACAAGAATAGAATTGCTTTCATGTAATATTTTGTTTTGTTTATAGTCTGCAAAATAGATTCGCGGATTCTAGTCTTTTAAGAATGGGATGTTAATGAATTCTTAAATGATATGTTACGCAACATCAATTATTAAAAAGCAATTCCTCAATTATTTTCTTCTTCTTTTTTAACCACTTCAATTAATTCGTCTACGGCGTTTGCCACATTATTGACTTTTTTATCTAAACTCACTAGTTTCTCTTCTAGTTCCTTTAAATCTTCAGAACTAACTTCTTTTTTATCTTCGTTCATAGTGTTTTCTTTAAAATAAAGATAATAAAATATTTATATATGAGATAAGTATTTTAGTGTTCTTAATAGACTAGAATCTGTTATTGCATATTTGCCTCCCTCAATTTGCAACTAAATTCAATCTACATGAAAACACTCATCATTCATCCAGACGATCGAAGTACAGATTTTTTAAGAGCAGTCTATGCGGGGTTAGACAATTTGACTGTTGTCACAGGTGGAATTTCTGTTGAGGAAGTACATGAAATGATTGTAGCACATGATCGAGTGATTATGTTAGGGCATGGCACGCCAAATGGATTGTTGTCCATAGGGAATTTTATGAGTACTGGTTCTTCTTTTTTTGTAGTGGATGAACGTATAGCTAAGGAGTTGGCTAAAAAAGACAATAATATTTATATCTGGTGTTATGCATCTGATTTTGTTAAGTCACATGGATTAAAAGGCTTTTGTTCAGGTATGTTCATTTCGGAAGTCTTAGAAGCAGAAATCATGGGAGTTCATAATCAATCTCAGGAAGCGGTAGATGCCCAATGCAAGTATTTCTGTGATTTAGTAGGTGCCGTGGCAGATAGGCCAGCAAAGGAAATATTTGATCATGTAAGC
>JBJOIU010000107.1:0-3749 GCA_046046935.1 Bacteroidota bacterium | reverse complement strand
TTGCCAATCTCTTCTTCATATTGCTTGACATATTGATCTGACCCATATACCGACATCATCAATGAACTACCAGCACCACTTACTGCAGCCTTGAAACGCTTATCTGTCGCAATCGTATAGTTGGAAAGAATTCCGCCATAACTCCAACCTGCAATACCCAATCTATTTGGATCTGCAATGCCTTCCTTAATTAAATAGTCAGCTGCACCAATGATATCTTTCACTTCTTTATTACCCCAGTCTGCATAAATAGCATTCGTATATGCAACACCTCTGCCACTACTACCTCTGTAATTAACTGTAGCAACTGCATAACCAGCCTCCGCATAGATTCTAGAAGTCATATCAAAAGAATAATCATCTTGTGCTACAGGACCTCCATGTATAAATAGAATCAATGGTAAATTTTTAGCATTGCTATCTGGTAAATGTAAAATACTAGAAACAATTGTACCATCAGATGAAACAGATTGAAATCCTTTATGGAATCCTTTTTTCATTTTCGACACAAAAGCATCTTGTAAGTGTGTAAGTCGGCTTGTGGATTTATTTTGATAGCTATAAATTTCATTGGGTGTTTCTAAATTGCTATATAATAAAACTACATTTCCTTTGTCATTCATATCCATTGAACTAAATACACCCATTTCATTGGTTAGTAATTCAGGCTTTTGTGTTTGAATATTAAATTGAACTAAATTTTGTTTTCTATCATCTTCAATAAGAGATAAAATTGACTGACCATCTTTAGACCAAAAAATAGAAGAGAAAGCGCGATCGTAATTTTTTGAAACAATCTTAGCGCTATTCATTTTAAGATCATACACTCCTAATTGAGCGATATCATACATGTCATAATTCTTTTCAGAACTAGATTGCAGGAAAGCAATTTTTGTATTATCTGGACTAAACACAGGGCTACTATTAGCTCCTTTAAAGGTAGTCAATTGCAATGGTGTAGCTTGTTTGGAAAGATGAATTAAGAAAATATCTGTGTTTGAATTTTTGTCAGGATTAGCCGTTACATTACTTGCATATGCAATCATGGAATCATCTGAACTTATAGCTATATCAGCTTCATTATAATTTCCTTTTGTTAAAGTGTCTAATTTTTTAGTACTAATATCAAAAATGTAAAGATGTGTTTTACGATTGTCTAAATAACCTTCATAATCTTGTTTAAACTGGTGACGATTCATTTCATAAGGTACCCTGATTTTTGATTTTGCAGTATCTGCATAATTAAAATCTTTAATGACCATTACCACTTTTTTCCCACTATTAAACCAGCTATAATCTTCGATCTCTCCTTTTATATCTGACACCTGAACACCTTCGCCACCACGACGATCCATTAAAAACAATTGTGACCCATTGTCTTCATCCTTTCCCTTAGATAAATAGGATATATATTTTCCGTCAGGACTCCATTGGTAATTGCCTACACCCTTAGTTTGTTCTGTAAGTGTAACCGTTTCTTTACCATCTGCACTCATCATATACAATTTTGAAACTGACTTATCTTTTGCCTGATCAATTTTTGATTGACCATATAATATCCAGCTACCTTCTGGTGAAATTTTTGGTCTCGAAACGGATTCCATATTGTATACGTCATTAGGTACTTGTGCAAATACAAAACTGGCAATAAGAAAGGTAAAAATGGAGAATAAGAGTGGCTTCTTCATGGATGGCAAAATTTTAGTTTTAATAGAAATCTAATTTACTAAATATATCTATGCCGATAGATTAAAAAGAAAGGCGGTATAGAAATACCGCCCGTATTCAGGATTGCTTGCTTGTATTGAGGACCCTGAAAGTCCCTAGTTGTCATGGATGGAGTTGAACCATCGTTAAGGGTTTTGCTGACCCTTGCCTATCCGTTCGGCCACATGACGATGGGGCAAAAATAGGGAATAATTTAATAAAGTCTACTAAATTGGTAGACTTTATTACATATTTTTAGGTTTTAGATGAATTAGGCAATTACAATAGGCTATATACCCTCGTTTATTGAATATTTAAGTAAATTGAAGTAATAAATCTAGCTTATGGCAAATCGTAGAAACTTTATTCAAAAAATAGGATTGGCAGCAGGAGCTTTTTCAGCCAACAGTTTGTTTCAACAAGCACATGCTGCCGAATTTGAGCACATGCACATGCGGAAACAAGGTTTGTCTGCAATTGAAATTGCATCAGACGAAGACTATTGGTCTGTGATTCAACAAGGCTATACGGCTAGTCCAAGCATGATTAACCTAAACAATGGTGGAGTAAGTCCAAGCCCAAGAATTGTACAAGAAGCAGTGGAACGATTTAATAAACTTTCGAACGAGGGGCCTTCCTATTTTATGTGGCGCATATTGGATCAAGGAAGGGAACCGCTTAGGTATAAATTAGCCAACCTTGCCGGGGCCGATCCAGAAGAAGTTGCCATTAACAGAAATGCAACCGAAGCATTGAACACGGTCATTTTTGGATTGAATTTGAAATCAGGTGATGAAATCATTGGCACGAAACAAGATTACCCCAATATGATCAATGCTTGGAAACAAAGAAGTACTAGAGATGGCGTTGTATACAATCAGTTAAATTTTAAATTTCCCATTGAAAATGATGAGGAGATTATAGCTGCTTTTGAAAAAGCCATTACACCAAAAACAAAAATTATTCATATTACTCATGTAATTAATTGGATAGGACAAATCATGCCTGTTCAAAAATTATGTGCAATGGCAAAGCGACACGGCATTGAAACAATTGTGGATGGTGCACATAGTTTTGGGTTGCTTGATTTTAAAGTACCTGAATTAGGGTGTGATTATTTTGGCACTTCATTGCATAAATTTTTATCAGCACCCATTGGATCTGGTATGCTTTGGATTAAAAAAGAAAAAATTTCAAAGATATGGCCACTTGTTTGCAACGACCAGCCTAATGGATCTGATATAAGAAAATTTGAAACACTTGGTACTAGAAGCTTTCCAATTGAACAGGGTATTGGCGAAGCCATCAATTTTCACACTGCAATTGGAAGTAAAAGAAAAGAAGAACGTATTCGTTATCTAAAAAATTATTGGGCGAGCAAAGTAGTTGAGATTCCGAAAGTAAAAATTCACACTTCTTTTAAACCTGAATATGCATGCGGCATCTGCGGTGTAAGCGTAGATGGGATGACGCCAACTGAATTAGACAGTGCTTTGTTTTCCAAATATAAAATACACACAGTGGGTATAGTATGGGAGAATGTAAGCTGCGTAAGAATTACACCACATGTATATACAAGACTACAAGATCTAGATAAACTTGTTTACGCGATTGGCGCAATTGCAAGTAAAAAATAATTATAAAATAAAACAAAAAAAATAGGGAGCGATGCTCCCTATTTTTTTTAAATCAATTATATCAGAATAATTAAAACTAACTACTCACAATTTATTTTAAAATTATTTGATCGTTGGATACACGATGCCCAATTGCTCTAAATAGGAATTGTATTTACTTGGATCGTAATAAAACTTTTCAAGCTGTGGTCTGTATGTGCCTTGAATCTCTTTATTTAAGTGAATTGCAGGTGGATCGTTCTTGGTAATAAAAGGAATGTACTGAACGTCTTTGGTTTGTACCTCCTTAAAATATTTTTTAGCGTCTGCTACTAAATTTGGTTTGGTGAACAAATCCAACAAGGTCATTGCTGTTGCTTCTGCGCCCACCAAAGAACCCTTATGGGCAATGGGTGTAGCCATTGC
>JBJOIU010000106.1:0-3758 GCA_046046935.1 Bacteroidota bacterium | reverse complement strand
ATAAAAGAGTCTGGTATCAAGTCGTTGAATATTAGTTTAGATACTTTACAAAGAGATCGTTTTATCTTAATGACAAAGCGCGATAAGCATGAGCAAGTGATGCGCAATATTCAGTTGATGTTGGACAATGGTATTGGTGTCAAAGTGAATGTAGTAGCCATGAAGGGGGTCAATGATGGAGAAATATTGGACTTTATTGAATGGACAAAAAATAGTCCTGTGCATGTTCGTTTTATTGAGTTCATGCCTTTTGACGGTAACAAATGGGATAAAGATAAAGTATTGACAATGCAAGCAATTTTAGATAGAGCTAGCGATAAATACTTGCTTGAACCATTGACAAGAGATGCACATGAAACTGCAAAAAGGTTTAAAGTGCCAGGTCATCAAGGAAGTTTCGCTGTAATTAGCACCATGAGTGCGCCATTTTGTGGTGATTGCAATAGGATCCGCTTAACCGCAGATGGAAAAATGAAAAACTGTTTATTTTCCAGTTCTGAAACCGATCTTTTAACAGCTTATAGAAATGGGGAGGATATCACACCTTTGATCCACCAAAATATTGGAGACAAAAAAGAAGCCCTAGGTGGTCAGTTCACAACAGATTTAAAAAAAATTGAAGTTAATGAATTGCATAACAGAACCATGATAAGTATTGGGGGCTGATGCTTTAAATTTGAAGTATGGAAACAATGATTACGGTAGAAAGGGCAATTGAACTGATTAAGCAACATGTTTTGCCCCTAAAGCCTGTTCAAATAAATTTAAAAGATGCTGTGGGGCTGGTTCTTGCCGAGGAGTTGATTGCGCCAATCTCTATTCCAGCTTTTCCTCAGTCAAGTATGGATGGTTATGCCTTTGCATTTGATCCCAACATTACATCTTATCAATTAGTTGGAGCCATTGCGGCGGGAGACAGCCATTCCATTGTTTTAGAAAAAGGAACAGCGGTGCGTATTTTTACAGGTGCTGCTGTGCCATTGGGGGCAGATACAGTATTGATGCAAGAAAAAGCAAAAGTCGAAGACGGCAACTTAATCGTTTTACAAGAGGATTTAAAAAAAGGAGATAATTATAGACCAATAGGTTCAGAAATAAAAGAAGGCACAATAGCTATATCAAAGGGTGCTTTGTTAAACCCTTCAACAATAGGTTTCCTAGCTAATATAGGTATGGCAGAAGTGTATGTTTATCCTAGACCTAAAGTGGGCATCATGGTGACTGGGAACGAATTGCAAAATCCAGGTTCCCCTTTGCAATATGGACAAGTATATGAGTCGAATAGTTACATGCTGACGGCAGCGCTAGATCAAATACATTTAAAAGAAGTGCAGGTGGTGATGGCTCAAGATGACTTAGGCATACTCTCCGCTAAATTGAATGACTTGTTAGCAAACAATGATATTGTATTCATGACTGGTGGAGTAAGTGTTGGGGATTATGATTTCACTTTAAAATCATTTGAAGCAAATAAAATTGAGCCCATTTTTCATAAAGTAAAACAAAAGCCAGGTAAGCCCTTGTTATTTGGCAAGAAAGGGAATAAAATAGTTTTTGGACTTCCTGGAAATCCTGCTTCTGTGCTTACATGTTATTATGAATATGTCTTGCCAGCGATTGGTCTATTAATGTCTAAAGATTGCTCCTTGCAAAATAAGCAAGTGCCAGTTGAACACGATTTTGTTAAAACAAATGGATTAAAGCAATTCATGAAAGCCAACTTTAATGGAGAACATGTTATAATTCTGTCGGGTCAAGAGTCTTATAAGCTTGGGTCCTATGCAGAAGCGAATTGTTT
This sequence comes from Bacteroidota bacterium, assembly GCA_046046935.1. Taxonomy (GTDB): domain Bacteria; phylum Bacteroidota; class Bacteroidia; order Chitinophagales; family Chitinophagaceae; genus Sediminibacterium. The sequence continues at coordinate 1,960 of JBJOIU010000106.1, read as the reverse complement.
GGCCTTATTGCCAGAAGATTGCAAGTCACTCAAAAAAGGCGACTTGATTGAAATTCACCTCATCCCCAATTCAATTTAATCATGGAACTGAGTTTCTTTTTATTGTTATTTGTTGTTGCTATTTTATATGCATCGGTTGGTCATGGGGGTGCTAGTGGCTATTTAGCGTTGATGGCAGTCTATGGTTTTGCGCCAGAAATCATGAAGCCAACTGCCTTAATTTTAAATTTATTTGTTTCACTCACCTCGTTCATTCTATTTTTTAGAGGAGGACATTTTAAATGGAAATTGTTTTTGCCCTTCGCATTGGCATCTATCCCGTTTTCTTTTTTAGGAGGAACCATTGCACTTGATGCGGCTGTCTACAAAAAAGTATTAGGAATACTTTTATTGTTTCCGGTGATTCGATTTTTCTTTTATCCCAACACAGACGATAAGGATTTAAAAACATCCAATTTGATGCTCTCTATTTTAGTAGGTGCTGTGATTGGATTTTTATCAGGCTTAATAGGCATTGGAGGAGGTGTTTTATTATCGCCTATTTTATTATTATTAGGTTGGACCAATCAAAAACAAACTGCGGCTATCAGTGCCTTATTTATCTTTGTAAATTCTATAGCAGGATTGGCAGGGCAGTATTCAAAGGGGATTCATTTAGAGCCGCAAATGCTTAGTTTTGTAGGGATCGCTTTTGTGGGCGGACTCATTGGTGCATGGATGGGTTCCTTGAGGTTCAATCAACAAATTTTAAAATACACTTTAGCAGTCGTTTTATTCATGGCATCCATTAAACTAATATTAACTTAGCGCTATGCAAATTGAAGTGTTATTTTTTGGACAGCTGACCGACAAGGTAGGCTGTACTGTTACCAAGATGACCAATCCGGGTACAATTGCTGCATTTAAAAAAGCAATTATTGACCAGTATCCATTATTGAAACAAGCCAAATATACCATTGCCTTGAACAATAAGATAGCTGAGGATACCGAAACAATTCAAGCACTGGATAAGATCGCATTGATGCCTCCTTTTTCAGGAGGGTAGTCAAACAATTAATTAAAATGAAAGAATTCCTATTAAGATATCAACGACAAATTACTTTAGAAGGATTTGGAATTGCAGCGCAAGAGCAGCTAGCAAAAGCCAAAGTATTGGTGATTGGTGCGGGTGGATTGGGCTGTCCAATACTACAATACCTTGCTGCGGTTGGCGTGGGACATTTGGGTATAGCAGATTTTGATACGGTGAGTTATTCCAATTTGAATAGGCAGATTTTATATGGCCAGGAAGATTTGGGCAAATTAAAAGTAGAGATCGCGGAAACTAAAGTACAGTCAATAAATCATTTGGTTCATACAAGCATCTATGCACGACAGTGGAATCAAGCATTATCGATTGCGCATTTTCCGAATTACGACATCATTGTAGACGCCACAGATAATTTTGCAAGTAGGTATTTGATCAATGATGGCTGTGTACTTTTAAATAAGCCCCTGGTTTTTGGAGCGGTGTCAAAATTTGAAGGACAGGTTGCCGTATTCAACAAAGAAGAAGATGGTGTTGCTGTCAATTACAGAGACTTATTCCCTGAGCCGCCCAAAAATGACGAAGTAATGAATTGCGCTGAGGGTGGTGTATTAGGCGTGCTTCCGGGAATAATTGGTGTGATGCAAGCAACAGAAGTGATTAAGTTAATTACAGGAGTGGGCAAAAATTTAGTCAATCAGTTAGTGACTTATAATGCTTTGACAAATGACTATTATAAGATACAGTTGATCAAAAATCCAATGACCTTGACAACTATGCCTACTACGATAGAGGATTATTTACAAACAAAATACGAGCAACTATGTCAATAAAAAATATCTTTCAAGAAGGCCCTATCGCAGCACAATTTATTGCTGATAGTATTGCGAAACATGCTACCAAGACCAATATAGGTGGACATAATATTTTCCT
>JBJOIU010000105.1:0-4149 GCA_046046935.1 Bacteroidota bacterium | reverse complement strand
TTCAATTGCACTGCATTGATATGGTCGTTTTTACTCAATACAGAAATTTGTTCCGCAATGTTTTTTAATTCACGCACATTGCCTGGCCAGCCATATTCGGTTAATAAGCCCCTTGCTTCTTCATCTAAATAAATAGGCTTGGTCTTATATTTTTCTGCAAAATCCACCACGAATTTTCTAAATAGTAAAGGAATGTCTTCCTTGCGATCTCTTAAAGAAGGAACACGAATAGGTACGGTGTTCAAACGGTAATAGAGGTCTTCTCTAAATCTTCCTTTTTGTGTGAATTCAATTAATTCTCTATTGGTAGCAGCTATCACACGTACATCCGTTTTTTGCACTTTCGAAGAACCCACACGAATAAATTCACCGGTTTCTAAAACACGTAATAATCTAGCTTGTGTACCTAATGGCATTTCTCCAATCTCGTCTAAGAAAATGGTTCCGCCATTGACTGTTTCAAAATAACCTTTACGGCTATCTACCGCTCCAGTGAAAGATCCTTTTTCGTGTCCAAATAATTCCGAATCAATGGTACCTTCTGGAATAGCGCCACAGTTTACTGCTATAAATGGATTGTGTTTTCTGGATGATAAGCTATGGATGATTTGCGAAAAAACTTCTTTACCCACACCACTTTCTCCCACAATAAGCACTGTCAAATCTGTTGCAGCAACCTGCTCAGCAGTATTTAAAGCATGATTCAGCAGGGGCGTATTGCCAATGATACTGAATCTGTTTTTCAATGATTGTAAATCCATGGTCTTAAATTTATTAAATGATGTCTCCTAATAATGTTCCTTTTGTAAAATTGTGAATCTTTACTTGAACATAGTCTCCCTTTTTATAATTGAGATTCCCTTTTGGAAATACCACTACTTTATTTTGACTGTTACGTCCCATCCACTCCGCTTCGTTTCTTTTACTATTGCCTTCAATCAATACTTCAAACACACCACCTACATCACGTTTATTGCTTTCGTTGGAAAGTGTCCATTGAGCATCTACAATTTCTTGTAATCTTCTTTTTTTTGTCGCAAGATCTATATCATCTTCGTAACGTCTTGCAGCTAAAGTGCCAGGTCGTTCAGAGTAATAGTACATATAGCTTAAATCGTAATTGGAATACTGCATTAAACTAATAGTAGCTTGATGATCCTCTTCTGTCTCGGTGCAAAAACCAGCGATGATATCTGATGAAATACTACAGGTTGGAATCAACTCGCGAATGCGGTCAATTTTCGCCATATACCATTCTCTAGTATAAGTTCGGTTCATTAATTGCAGCATTCTTGTGCTTCCGCTTTGTACAGGCAGGTGGATGTATTTACAAATATTGTGGTATTTCACAATCGTATGCAATACTTCGTCTGTGATATCTTTTGGATGCGAAGTGCTAAAACGAACACGTAAGCTTGGGTCAATCTGTGCCACTTGTTCTAATAGCATGGCGAAAGTAGTGGTAGCATTATTTTCTGGGTTGTTCCAATAATAACTATCTACATTCTGTCCTAATAAAACCACTTCTTTGTATCCTTTATCAAATAAATCTCTACATTCTGCAAGAATTGAAAAGGCATCTCTACTGCGTTCACGACCTCTTGTAAAAGGCACCACACAAAAACTACACATATTGTTACAACCACGCATGATCGAAACAAATGCACTAATGCCATTGTTGTCTAGTCTTACTGGAGCAATGTCGCCATAAGTTTCATCTCTGCTCAACAAAACGTTTACCGCTTTTTGTCCTGTACCTGCATCTGCAATAAGGTCGGGTAGGGTTCTATAGGCATCAGGTCCAACCACTAAGTCTACTAATTTTTCTTCCTCTAATAATTGGGCTTTTAATCTTTCCGCCATACAACCCAATACGCCCACTAATAATCCGGGGTTGGCTTGCTTTAACCTTCTAAATTCTGTCAATCGCTTACGAATGGTTAATTCCGCTTTCTCACGAATTGAACAGGTATTGATCAATATTAGATCTGCTATTTCGATGTTTTTTGTCCCTCCAAAGCCATTTTGTTCTAAAATAGATGCGACCACTTCACTGTCAGCAAAGTTCATTGCGCAGCCATAACTCTCTACATAGAAGTGCTTTTCGAAGACCCCCTTAGTTGATTGACTAGCATAGGCTTCTCCCTGTCTAGTTTCGTCTTGGGTTTTATCTATTAGTAAGTTGGATTCCATGCACTTGATTTAAAGTGCAAACTTAGTCAAAATAATATTATGTGTCAACTTGTCAGCCTTAATTCCTAATCCTTTGATATACAAATGGTTAAATTGCTTGTTGATATATGATTAATAATTTTATATTTACCTTAAAATCAATCTGTTATTGAGTAGTTTGTATATTTATAAAAAATTGTACATGCGCAAAGGATTGATTTTGTTTTTAGCTGTTTTTTGTTTGAATTTGGCGTATTCACAGGATTTAGTGGTGGCTAAGCTAAGGTCAGAAACATCCAGAAATATTAAAAAAGATTCAGATACCACAAATTGGAACTGGAAGCATGGTGGTTTATATAATTTAAATCTGTCACAAAGCTCCTTGAGTAATTGGGCAGCAGGGGGAGACAATTTCAACATGGCCATTAATAGCTATTTTAATTATTTCGCTTATTATAAAAAAGAACGTCAGAGTTGGGATAACAATATCGATGTCAATCTTGGATTTGTTCAATCTACCTCGCAAGGAGGGAGAAAGAATGATGACCGATTGGATGTATTAAGCAAGTATGGTTATAAAATTGACACGGTGGGTAAATGGTATCTTTCTGGTTTATTTAATTTCCGTTCACAGCTTTTTGACGGCTATAGTTTTAGTGGTACCAAAGCCACGTTTACCTCTTCCTTATTTGCACCTGCATATATGATTATTTCTGCGGGTTTGGATTACAAGCCAGACAATAATTTTTCTCTATTCTTCTCTCCCTTAACTTCAAGAACCACATTGGTATTGAATAAGAAATTGGCCGACCTGGGCAAGTACGGTGTGGATACTGGCAGGATGGTAAAAAGAGAAACTGGTTTATTCGTGACAGTGAATTACAATAAAATTATTGCTCAAAATATTACATACAAGGGTCGTGCAGATTTTTTCTCTAACTACTACGACAAGCCAGAGAATGTCAATTTCTATATGACCAATATGTTTACGTTCAAAATCAATAAACACTTTTCTGCTACCTATAGTTTAGATTTAATCTACGATGATAAGATTCGCATTTTTGGGCCACTCAAAAAATCTCCCGGATTGCAAATGAAGAGTATTATTGGGATAGGTTATTTTAGAAATTTGACTGTCAAGAAAAAGTTGATAGAAGCTAAACCTAAGCCAGCATTGGTTGTGAATGGAGAATAGGATAAATAATCCTAGAAAGAGAAACACTATTTACTTACAACCTTAAGGGTATGCTTTATTTTATTCGCCTTATGTGTTAGGTCTAAATAATCATTGCTGATGATGGTTACATGTCCCATTTTTCTTCCGGGCTTAGTCGTGGTTTTGCCATATAAATGAACAAATACATTTTCCATCTTCATCACTTCTTCTAATCCTTCATAAAGGACTTCTCCTGAATAACCTTCTGCACCAATTAAGTTCACAATGGCGCTTGGTAAAATAGGAGCGGGGTTGCCTAATGGATAATTTAAGATAATCCTTAACAACATATCGTATTGGCTACTATAGTTGGCTTCGATGGTATGGTGTCCGCTATTGTGCACCCTTGGTGCGGTTTCATTTACTAGGATATCTCCCTTGTCATCTACAAATAGTTCAATGGCAAAAAGACCTGGACTCTTTAAAGATTGCACCACTTTTCTAGCAATCGCTTCGGCTTTCCAAAGTTGTCTTTCTTCTAATTTAGCTGGACTCAATTGGTAGTCTAATAAATTGTACACTGGATCAAAAATCATTTCGGCTGGAGGATAAATTACTGTTTCACCTGCAGCATTCATGCCGACGATTAATGCCAATTCCTTGGCAATTTTCACTTTGGCTTCTAAAACCGAAGGGGCATTGAAACCTAGTGGTATTGCTTTTTCATCCTCAATGACTTGTACGCCCTTACCATCATAGCCACCTTCCGCCAGTTTATGTACAGCAGGTAAGATTGCAATATGTTGTTTTATCTCTTCGGC
>JBJOIU010000104.1:0-4328 GCA_046046935.1 Bacteroidota bacterium | reverse complement strand
TTCCCATGCATGAAATTGTTGCTATAAAAAAAGGAGACCAACTTCAATTTCTACAACCCATCCAGGGCAGAATTGCCTACATTGCAATGACATCAAAAGTTCCTAAAAAGTCGAACATACACAATGATTTAATTGCACAAATGGACAATTTCTTATTCACCCCCGCCCCATTACATTTTATACCTGGCCCAGCTTGGAACCAATTAGAGCCAAGATCAATACAGGCTATACTTAAGGAGACATTTCATACTAGTTTACAATCCAATAGAATGGGTTTTCAATTGGAAGGCCCCATTATCTCTACAATGGAGCAGAAATCCTATTTATCTGCCGGTGTTACAAGAGGGACCATGCAATTGCTACCAAATGGTCAAATCATTGTTTTAATGGCAGATCACCAAACCATTGGGGGTTATCCTAATCTAGGTCAAATAATTTTGGTAGATTTACCTAGGCTTGCACAAATGCAACATCAAACGCCTATTCATTTTAGATTAAGTAATGTATCTACGGCACATGAACAATACCAATTCATACAAACATCATTTACAGATTGATTTGAATTGCGATATGGGTGAAGGCATGGACAATGAAGCAGCTATAATGCCTTTTATTAGTAGCGCCAATATTGCATGTGGTTTTCATGCAGGAAACGAATACACTATCAAAAAAACGATTGAAATTGCTTTAGAACATGGCGTAGCAATTGGAGCACATCCAGGATATGATGATCCGGAAAATTTTGGCAGACTTTCTCAACCCATTTCTGTTTTGGATTTAGCAGAATTGATCAACGAACAAATTTATATTTTCGAAAAAATCGCTAGTCCTATGGGGGCTGAAATTCATCATGTAAAATTACATGGTGCATTGTATAATGATTGTGCAAAAGACGCAACACTTAGTAAAATTTTTGTACAAACCATTCAGTCCATTTATCCTGATGTATATATCTATGGTTTAAGCGAAAGCAAAACGATACAACAAGCCATTATTCTTGGTCAACCATATATGCAAGAAGTATTTGCTGATAGAACTTATCAAAAAGATGGCAGTCTCACTCCAAGACATATGCAGGGTGCACTTATTGTGCAAATTGAAGATGCATGCAAACAAGCCCTTAAATTAGTGATGCATAAAAAAGTGCACACATTGCAAGATCAAATAATTCAATTGCCCGCAGACACAATATGTATTCATGGTGATGGTCATCAGGCAATAGATATGGCAAAGGCAATTTATACTACACTAAAAGAAAAAGGAATTGAAATCAAACAACCTCAGTAAAAATAATATTGGCATTAGTTTAGGTGCGGCATTTTTAATGGCCAACTCTTCAATAGGACCTGGATTTTTAACTCAAACTTCTTTTTATACAGAACAGCTTTTAACCAGTTTTGGTTTTGTAATTATCATCTCCATTATTTTAGACTTTGGTGCGCAAATAAATATTTGGAGAGCGATTACTTTAAGCGGTATGCGTGCACAAGAAATTGCCAATCAATTACTACCAGGTCTAGGTAGTTTTTTGAGTATACTAGTTGTCTTAGGAGGATTTGCATTTAATATTGGCAATATTGCAGGCTGTGGATTGGCATTAAATATTTTAACTGGAATTTCTTTTGCAAAAGGTGCTATCATAAGTGGCGTTGTTGCCATTATCATTTTTTGGTTGCAAGAAGTTGGCAAAATGCTGGATCAATTAACTAAATTTTTAGGCATTTTTAAAATAGGTCTAACCTTAATTATTGTTTATGCTGCTCACCCCCCTATTTTGGAAGCTGTTCAGCATAGTTTTGTTCCAGAAAAAATTTCTTGGATAGCTATTGTCACTATTGTTGGAGGAACTGTGGGCGGATACATCACTTTTTCTGGCGCACATAGATTAATTGATGCTGGTATTACAGGGCCTGATCAAATTAGCTTTGTTACCAAGAGCGCTAGCAGGGGTATTTTAATTTCTTCTACTATGCGTTTTATTTTATTCCTTGCTGCAGTAGGAGTTGTAAGTAAAGGAATAAAATTAGACGCTAATAACCCAGCTGCTACTGTATTTGAAACTGCAGGCGGAAGATGGGGTTTATTTATATTTGGCATGGTTTTATGGAGCGCCGCAATAAGTTCTGTTGTTGGAGCATCTTATACCTCCTATACTTTTATAAAACATTTACAACATAAATGGATTCAGCAAGAGCGTTTAATGATTAGCATTTTTATTGTAGCATCTACGTGCATATTTGTGGCAATTGGCAAACCTAAAGACTTATTATTAATGGCCGGACTAGTCAATGGATTTATACTACCCATTGCATTAGCAGTGATGTTAATTGCAAGCAGAAAATTACCCGTATTAAAGCAATTCAAATATCCTTTATGGATTGAAACAGCAGGTTGGTTAGTAGTATTAGTGATGGGAGGAATGAGTGTATTTGCACTCATTGATAAGTTTGCTTAAAACTGTTTTTATTTATCAACTGGTTCATTGTCCAACATTTCTAATTTCTTCTCCTTAGGTTTAAAACCAAAATTATAGCGAAGATTAATACCGTATCTTCTCGTGTCATTTTCTCTATATCCATTTGATCTAATACTACCCTGATTCAGTATAAAGGTATTATTGTTGGTAAAGAAAATATCATTCGCATTCAAGGTAACTGTGAGCTTTTTATTCAAAAATTGTCTATTGATTGTAGCATTTAATTGTCCAAAATTTTCTAATTCATAAAACTGTTGTTGTCCATTGGTTCTCCAAAAACCATTAATTGCTATAGTTGATTTTGTATCTAATTTCAATGACTGAAATGTAAAGAATGTATAACTGCCCCTATCAAAACTAAAAGGCTGGTTTTCGTATAATCCATTGTATATATTTCTACTATATTGAACGCCAACTACTGCGAAAAACTTTTTTCCGGGAGGTATTACCCCAATTGCTCTAAAATACATTTCTTTATTCCTACCTAAATTATCATAAGTTCTATATGATAATTGTTTATCTAAAGGAGAAGTATATACTACACTAGAAAAAATATCTTTGGTTTCATTGACACCATAGGCAAATATGGGTTTATCATCCACACTAATATTTGCTTCGTAATTAGTAGTAAACTGAGGCTTTAATAAAGGATTGCCGATCTCGTAAGTATATGGATCTATATATCTTGCAAATGGATTTAAAAAATCATAACTAGGCCTGCTGATGGTTTTTCTATACACCAAATAACCTCTCATTTCATAACCCATAATAGTGATAATCTTTCTACTTAAATACACATAAGGGAATGCATCTGTTCTATTCACAGAGAAATTAGTGTCTCTTGGAATATACTGACGGCCTTCCATAATTGTTTGCTCAACTCTTGAACCTAATTTTAATATAACAGCCCCCCAGCTTTTAGAAGCTTGCAGATAACCCGCATTCACCTGCTCTTTGAAACTATAATTACTTGTTCTGAAAAAATCTGGCTGCGTAATTCCTGCAATAGTTTTGGTGTATTTAGCATGGTTGTCAAATTGTAAGAGAGATGTTTTTAAACCAGTCTCCCACATTAATCCTTTCCATTTCTTTTTAATATCGGTTTGAGCAATAAAACTAGTTCTATAATTTCCGAAATCTCCTTCCCCACTTGATCCAAGAATAGATCCAAATTGATTGGTATAATTTTGATGTGTCGCTGCCTCGGAATAATTCACAGAAATATCTGTCACCCATTCCCCACTTAATGTATCTAATTTATATTTAGACCTGAAGGACTGATTTATATTGTAATTACTCCCTTTATTGTTAATGTTTGTTTGATTCAGGACAGGCAAACTATATTCCAAATTATTTACTAGTCCGGCATTATTCTTTGTACTATTATCAAATACATTATTACTTATTCTACCATCATAATTGAGTTCCCATTTTTCTTTCCAGTTTTTACCAATACCATAGCCAACATAAAAAGAATTACTTGGATTTTTTGTTCTAGCTTTTTGTATAATAACCGAGCTCTCGCTTAAAAAACGATTCGTATTATTTACACTATAGCCATTATTATTATTAAACTGGGTATTTAAATAAGTACTGTATTTGTCGTTGGTATTGTTCAAATTCACGCCAGCAAATTGATTACCATATTGCCCCTGATTGAATCCAGTATTCACAGATCCATTCAAGCCAAGCTTCACACCCTTCTTTAATACTATATTTACCACGCCGCCTCCACCTGAAGCATCATATTTTGCAGACGGTGTTCTGATTAATTCAATTTTTTGAATCACATTAGGTGGCAAACTTTTTAATAAAGTAGCTAAATCTGAAGGACTCATTTTTAAATCTCTTC
>JBJOIU010000103.1:0-4445 GCA_046046935.1 Bacteroidota bacterium | reverse complement strand
AAAACATTTCGGTCCCAGAAGATATTGTTGATTTAGAAAAACAAATCGAAGAGGTTAAGAACGAGAAAAATAGGGTGGTGAAAAGTCAACGTTTCGAGGAAGCTGCAAGCTTAAGAGATACGGAGAAAAAATTGGGTGAAGCGTTAGATAAAGCAAAATTGAATTGGGAGGAAGATAGTAAGAATAAAAGATTCCCAATTAATGAAGAGCATATTGCTGAAGTAATTAGTATGATGACTGGCATACCTGTAAAGCGTATGGTAGAAGCAGAAACGACTAAGTTGCGTAAGATGGCCGAAGATATGCGTGGACAAGTGATTGGTCAAGAAGATGCGATTGGTAAAGTGGTGAAAGCTATTCAAAGAAATAGAGTGGGCTTAAAAGATCCTAAAAAACCAATTGGTACTTTTATTTTCTTAGGTCCAACAGGGGTTGGTAAAACAGAATTGGCACGTGCTTTGGCAAGAAACATGTTTGACTCAGAAGAATCTTTGATTCGTATCGATATGAGTGAATACATGGAGAAGTTTGCGGTATCTCGTTTGATTGGTGCGCCTCCAGGATATGTTGGATATGAAGAGGGCGGACAATTAACTGAGAAAGTACGTCGCAAACCCTACTGTGTAATTTTATTAGATGAAATTGAAAAAGCACATCCAGATATTTATAATATTTTATTACAAGTATTAGATGATGGTATTTTGACAGATGGTTTAGGTCGCAAAGTGGATTTCAAAAATACATTGATCATTATGACTTCTAATATTGGCGCACGTCAATTGAAAGAGTTTGGTGATGGAGTAGGATTCGCAACAGCAACCAGAATGCAACAAACCGACGAGAACAATCGTTCTGTGATTGAGAAAGCATTAAAGCGTACCTTCTCTCCAGAGTTCTTGAATAGAATAGACGACGTGGTAGTATTCAATTCATTGACCAAAGAGAATATCTATTTGATCATTGACATCATCATGAAGCATGTGCTTGCAAGATTGGTAAACCTTGGATTAAACTTGGTATTAACGGATGCCGCTAAGGAGTTCATTGCTGATAAAGGATACGATGTTCAATTTGGTGCAAGACCTTTACATAGAGCCATTCAAAAGTATATCGAAGATCCATTAGCAGAGGAGATATTGAACAATACAGTGAAAGAAGGAGATACTTTAGTAGGGGATTTAGATAAGGAGAAAACAGGTTTGACTTTTACTTTACAAAAAAAGGAAAAAGAAAAGACACCTAAAGCTCCTAAAGAACCAAAGCAAGATTAAATATTGTTTGAATGAAATAGTAAGGCCCCGAATTTTTAAGTTCGGGGCCTTTTTTATAGATCACTTTATAGCTTCTTTAACTAAGTAATTTATTTTGATTTAGGATGGTGTACTCCAACGATAAGATTTAACATCTAATCCGGCTAAATCCAACATTCTATTCACCACAGTCATTGCGACTTCTTCTAAAGTGGTTGGTCGACTATAAAAACTTGGTGTAGCTGGACATATAATGCCTCCCGCAAGTGTCACTGTTTCCATATTTTTGATATGAATCAAGTTATAAGGTGTTTCTCTTGCTACTAAAATGAGTTTCCTTCTTTCTTTTAATACCACATCTGCGGCACGGGTGGTTAAATCATCACTTACGCCAGATGCGATTCTTCCTAAGGTCCCCATACTGCAAGGAACCACAAACATGATATTGTATTGTGCAGATCCAGAGGCAAAAGGGGCGTTAAAGTCCATTTTGTGGTAAAAATCAAATGGATATTTTAGGTAGTCTTGATTGCCTAATTCTGTTTCCCACACAATCTTGGCATTATCGCTCATAATGATACCTACAGCCTCATATTGAGTTGGAATTTGCATTAAGCTATCCAGAAGTGCTTTCGCATAAATTGCACCACTAGCGCCCGTTATAGATATGACTATTTTGTTTGACATAATTGAATAACAAAATTAGGTATTAAAAGTTGACCAAATGGTCCATAAATAAAAACCCCTTCAAAATAAAGTTGAAGGGGTTTCGGTAAGTTTTTGAACGTATCTTTTAGATTTTGTACATTTTCTCATAATATTCGTCAGCCATACGATTGCTATCGAATTGGAAACGAACATCTTTCATTCCATTTTGCGTGATTTGTCTCCATGTATCTTTTTGCTCATAATACATTGGTACAATTTGTTGCTCTAGGATTTTGTATAGTTCATTTAAATCATACTCGTCTTGTGCTTCTGTGCTCATATTTGCATAATCAGCTTTTGGTACCACAAAACCATTGTTACCATGGTTTACAAATTCTGGTATCCATCCGTCATCTGTAGAGAAGTTAACAGAACCGTTCATTGCAGCAGTCATACCACTCGTTCCAGATGCTTCTCTAGGTACTCTTGGGTTATTCAACCAAATATCAGAAGCTTGCTTCATACGCTTACTCAATGACAATTCGTATCCAACCAAAACAGCAACATTTTTATAATTCTTACTTAGATTCACTAAGTGGTTGAATTGAGAAATAGCTGGATGGTCTACTGGGTAAGGTTTTCCTGCAAATATAATTTGTACTGGATATTTTAAATTTGATAATAATTTTTCGAATCTTTCTAAATCCCAAGAAAGGAAGTCGGCACGCTTATAGCCCGCGAATCTTCTTGCCCAAACGATGGTCAATACTTTAGGGTCAAATATTTTACCAGTTTGGTCTGCTACGATTTCAAAAGCACGCTTTTTCAAATACCATTTTCTATCGTCAAATGCAGCATCGTCGGCAGTTTCTGCAAATTTATACAATTGCTTATCCGCCCAATAGCGCCAGTTTTGCGCATTGGTAATATGGTCGATAGGGCAGATGCCTTCATATTTACCCCACATTTCACGGCTTACATGTCCATGCAATTCAGAAACACCATTCGCTTTTCTTGCAAAACGAAGTGCAGCTAAAGAGTGATTGAATTGGTCATCATGAATGCCGGTTAATCTTCTTACTTCATCAATGCCCAATCCGCAGAAATAGCCCATTTTATGACATAAATAAATGTCGTGCTTTTCGTTACCAGCTTCTTCTGGGGTATGTGTTGTAAAGACTAAACGCTTTTTAACTTCGTCTAAAGATTTGTACTTGTTTAATAAGTAGAAAGCAGCAGAGAAACCATGTGCTTCATTCAAGTGGTATACTTCTGGATTGAAATTTAATTCGTCAATCAATTTTGCACCACCTACGCCCAATAAAATAAATTGAGCCACTTTGGTTGCCACATTCGCATCGTACAATCTGTGTGTAATGGTTTGAGAAACATAATCGTTCTCTGGCAAATCGGTACTCAATAAAAACAAAGGTGCACTACAAAAAGTATTGGGTGCTAAATAATACGCTTTCACCCAAACTGGATGATCATGAATTAAAATTTGATATTTAATACCCGTGTCTTCTAAGAAGCTATACATCTTCTCCATAAAAGTCACTTGTAATGTTTGGTCTTGATTTCTTGCTTGATCGTAGTAGCCGTATTTCCAAAGCATACCAATACCGATCATATTTTGATTTAATTCAAAGGCGCTTCTTAAATGTGAACCAGCTAAAAAACCCAATCCACCGCTATAAATTTTAAGTGGTTGGTGGATAGCAAACTCCATAGAAAAATAAGCAGCTTTCTTGGAATACTTTTCATTGATAGGATAAGGAACTTGGTAGTTTCTAAAACTCATGTTTTTGGTCTTTGGTTATTTTGACCCGCAATATAATCCTATTTGCCTTAAAATTTTATCAAAGTCAAGCCTAGTGTGGATAACAATCGTTTGCAATGGCAGAATGTGGATTATTTCTTTGCCTTTGGCTTTCTTTTCTTATCGTAGCTATCATTAAAATAGCAGGTCATATTTCTATGATTTCCACAATTTCCATCCTCCTTAATTTTTATGATATTCCCGGTAATGGTAAATTGAATCGTGCAAGGGTCTCCTTTTTCAGAATAAGTTGCTTGATTTTTATTGAAATTCAAGAGGCCTTTGAGTTCTCCAACACAAGTGCCTTCTTTCTTTTCAAAGTGCATAAAGAATTGGTATTTATTTGGATTGCCAAAATCTCTTAAGGAAATAAAATTCTTTTTGTCTCTTGCATAGTCACCACTATACGTATTGACGGTGGGTAAAGTGTCAATTGGATTTAAAATTGCTTTTTGTTCTGGTTTGATATTGGTATCAAAATAAATCAATCTAAATCCATCTTCTGTATAGGCCCAACCTTTTTTTTCATTGGTCAACCCTTGTTCTGGATCTAATTTATTTTCTTCTACTAAAAAAGTGGGTTCTTTATTGATCAATAATGTTTTGCCGTAGAATTGAGATCCCTTATGTGTCAGATCAAATTGGGTCAAAACCTTAAATCCTAAAAATACATTCTTTTTACTAAAAGTGATGACTGCAACTTCTTGACTTTTCGCTTCCCTTTTGTT
>JBJOIU010000102.1:0-4489 GCA_046046935.1 Bacteroidota bacterium | reverse complement strand
GTCCAACAAATCCGGCATATCCAGAACCAACAGTTAATTTTGTAGCCGAACTATTTGTAGCAATGGCAGTTCCTTGTGCAATCGGATTTATTGTCGAACTACTATCATACCAAAAGTATTTGGAACTCGCAATAGGGTTAGTGACTTTTAGCTGTACTGTATTGTTACAATTTATAGCAGTACCAGATGGAGCTATAGCTTGAGTGGCACTAGTAAAAGTGCTGGTTAAACTATTGTTCTCTGGTGTTTGATCATTCTTTAAAGCAACTGTAGCTACTATTGTATAGGCAGTATTCTCTTCTACACTAATTGGACTTTGAAAAGTGTAGTTCATATTTTCTTGTCCATTTAAAGCCCCGGTAAATGTCTCTGTAATTGTTTTAATTGTTGTGCTTCCTTTTTTAATTACTACGCTTAACGGAAAATTGCTTTGCTTGGTGCCGCCATTATTGACAATTTTAACGGTCACATACTGGCTGCCCGTTTTGCAGGCTTTTGCAATCGGGCTGACAATATCACTTAATTGCAAGTCGTTTGATGGGCTATTGATTTTTAAAGTATAATCCTGTGTTTCTCCGATGGCGTATGTTCCACAAGGATTCACATCAGAAAATGCGCCAGTTTCTGTCATGACAATTCTCAATTTAGTCATTGTTCCAATCACTAAATTACTGGGAAGCGCAATGCTGCCTGTGAAAAATCCATTCGTTAATGCTTTACTAACTGCAGCTTCTTCACTAGCCTCAAAGCTTCCATTATTATTGTAATCAATAAATATTTTGATAAACCTTGAATTATTCGTTGCATCAACACTAGATGTTTTTATAGAGTAGTTTAGAACTCCAGCAGGTTCACCATTCACTATTTGTTTTGTATTGTCAATGTATTGATCAGTAACTGTGTTGGCAAATACAATATTATTCAAACTAACACTATCTAATTTAGCACCTGCTGCACTTGTAGCTGTAGAACTACAATAAGCTGCACCACCACTGCCACTTATGATTAAAGAAAAAGCTTGATTAGTTCTTTCCAAAGTATTTTTATGAGAAATGGTAATTGTATAAGTATTACCCACGATAACAGAATCAATTTCTACTTTCTCTACATTGTCAATTTTATTATTCGCTCTTTTTGCAGCTGCATCAGGACTAGCTGGATTCATTGTCCATGGTTCAGTAATGATATTACCTGAACTAATTTTAAGATCTAAATCATTTACTAATTTTGGGGAAGTATTATTTAAAGTATTATTTGCAGTGCCTTTAATATCGGTCCATACAAGGGTTGCTTTTAATGCTTTTTTGCCTGAGGCTACAATGGTATATGTTTTGGTAGCTTGATTTTGTAAAACATCTTCGTATACTAAATCGGATGAACTTGCTGCATTATTAATACTAACTGCATTGCTCAATGTAATTGCTGCTTCTGAAGTATTCAATAATCCCCATCCATACTTATAATCTGGACCAGGGTATAAACCGGCTTCATTAGCAGTATGAATAGCCAATGCTTTTAAAGTAGCCGCTCTAATAGGTTTATTACTTAATTTATAACTTAATTCTTGTAGTAATAATAAAGAACCAGATACGCCTGGCGCTGCCATAGAAGTACCAGTTAAATAACCATAACTGGAATCGTTGGTCGAAAGGGTAGAGTATACAGAAACGCCATCTGCAACAATATCAGGTTTGATCCTTCCATCATCCGTAGGCCCCCAACAACTAAAACTATTCATGACCACATCTTCTTTTTTTGCATAGCCTGCCAAAATTCCAGATACAGCACCAACAGTTAAAATATTTTTAGCATTTACATCTGCAGGAAGAGTTCCGTAACTATCATTATTGCTTAAGCTATCTGGTCTAATACCTGCATTATACCATTTTCCATTTTGATCTCTTCTCCAATAAGTAGAATCATTGTTATACCATTTCCCAGTGGAGCTATTAATGCTTGGTCCATTAGATGCTCTGCTATTTCCTGCAGATTTTACGATTAAATAATAAGGAGCATTATAAGCTATAGAGTCATATAAAACGGCTTGATTATCGTATAAGCCATAACGGTAATCTTCTTTTTCATTGTACTTGCCATTGTATTCCCATCTTGAAGAATCATCGTTATAATCCCATCCACAAACAGTTCCATAAGAGTGATTGGATACTAATAAATTTCCTGCAGCAGCACTGGACATTTCTGAAACATCATTGTTCCAGTCATATGCATAAATACCTTTGCTGCCATAGATCATTCCTTTTGAAGCAGGATTGTTTCCTTTTGAAATCATGATGCCCGCCACATGTGTACTATGATCAATAATGCTTGTAACATTGTCCTTCTGCGTTACTCTATTGGCAATATCAAAATGTGTATTTTTTATAGCACCTTCATCCCACATTCCTAATTTATAGGTAAGACTATCGCTACTTCCATTTAAGTTAAAACCTGTTAGGCCACCGGGCCATAATTTATTAGCATTAACAGTAATGGATTGAATAGGATCTGCAAAGCTTGTAAAATAAATAGGTTGTCCATACATGTCCACCCCCATTAAACTAACTCTTGATTTATTTTTATTTAGATAACTAATAGCCCACCCATTCTTTTTTGCTTTTATTACTGCATCCGCATAATTAGTTCTCGCTTCATAGTCTAAATTTTTTGAAGCAGACATCAATGCCACGGTTTGGGTATTGATCTGTGCAATCATTTGAACAGGGAATAAAACTGCTATGAATAAATAAAGGATTACTTTGTTTAGGGGCTGCATAGGCTAAAATTACAATGAAATCTCAATAAACAAATGCCTAACTTTAAGTAATCTATTTACTAGTTATGAAATTTCTCTTGGGCATTTTTTTTGGACTAGCAACATTTGTTCAGTCTGGGCAGGGCTTAGAAGGTTTTCTTAGAGAAGCCAAGGGAAATCAAATGGGCATTCAAAAGCAATCCGGTATAAAAGGCAAAGCTTTGAGCTCAAGAATTTATCTATATAAAAAACTTACCAAAGAGGATTTGTTAGGACTTGAGGGGCAATGGTGTAAATCGGTTCAACAAAAACCAATTAAAGTAATTCAAGCAGATACAATGGGCTACTTTAAAACCAATCTTGTTCCAGGTCAGTACATTGTTTTAGTAGGGGTATATGATGGCTACTTTATTCCTTCATTTAATCAATATGATCAACCAAGCAGTATAACAATCAAATCGGGTAAATGGGAGCAGATGAATATCTTGGTTAATTCCAAAGCTATTTATTAGTATAGCCGTATCTTTGCAGTCCGAGCGATGAATGAACAATCTCTGTTTGACAGGTATCATGATTCCCCCCTCCTAAAACAGTTGGTGGATGGGATTGTTTTGTCCAATTCGCAAAATAAGCCTGCTCAATTCTTTCTTCAAAATTTATATGGCTCTTCCACTGCATTTGTGATTGAAGGCATTTTTAAAAATGAAGCAACTGCTAGTTTAAATCATTTGATTGTTTTAAATGACGCTGAAGAAGCAGCCTATTTTTTTAATTCTGTTGAAAGTGTAACGGAGGCAATGGATTTGTTTTATTTTCCTTCTTCATTTAAGACGCCACAAAATTTTAGTTTATTAAATCCTTCGCATGTAATGTTGAGGACAGAGGCTTTGACTAAAATTTCGATGGGGGGTAATAAGAAGATTATCGTGACTTATCCGGAAGCCATTTTTGAAAAAGTAATTTTACCAAAGACCTTACAACAAAATATTATTCAATTAAAGACCAATGATTCACTTCAGTTGAATCAACTGATGCAACAGTTGGTAGATTATGGTTTTGAGCGAACCGATTTTGTCTATGAGCCAGGGCAGTTTGCTTTAAGAGGGGGTATTTTTGATATCTATTCTTTTGGCAATGAAAAGCCTTATCGTATTGAATTGTTTGGTGAAGAAGTAGATAGTATAAGGCTTTTTGATCCTGCCACCCAATTAAGTGAAAGAAAATTATTACAGGTCAATATCATACCCAATGTAACCACACAGTTTGAAGACACAGAGAAAATCCCTTTGTTGGATTTTTTAAGTAGTGATACCATTGTTTGGTTAAAAGACTGGGATGTTATACAACAAAAAGGAAAAGATCAAGCAGAGGCATTACAGGATTATATAGACCATCATGCTGGAAGGCCCTTGGTGGAAGAGAACGATCCTCATCAAAAAAATACCGTCTTAGAAGATTTTGTAGATACCATAGTGACTGAACAATCATTGGCAACAAAAAGTATTATCGAATTTGGTTATCAGCCACATCTTACCACTAAGAAAATAAATTTTAATACTCAAGTACAGCCTGCTTTCAATAGACAGTTTCAATTATTGATTGAAAATTTGCAATCCTTTGAAAAAAAGGGCTATGCTATTTTTATTTTTGCAGAACAAGCCAAGCAATTAGAAAGATTGCATGCTATTTTCACCGATTTAAAAACAGAAATACAGTTTACGCCCATTGTAAAAAATA
>JBJOIU010000101.1:0-4589 GCA_046046935.1 Bacteroidota bacterium | reverse complement strand
ACATGATATTGCTAAGCCAAAAACCAAAAGATTTGAAGCAGGCTTTGGTTGGACATTTCATGGTCACGAAGTGGTTGGCGCGAGAATGGTGCCAAAAATTTTCACTCAATTGAAATTGCCTTTGAATGAAAAAATGAAAATGGTTCAAAAATTAGTTGCATTGCATTTAAGACCAATCTCTCTTACTAAAGAAAATGTAACTGATAGTGCTATAAGAAGATTATTATATGATGCTGGTGAGGATATTGACTATTTGATGATTTTATGTTCTGGAGATATCACTAGTAAAAATCAAAATAAAGTAAGAAGATACTTGCAGGGCTTTGAACTAGTTCGTCAAAGAATAGTTGAGGTTGAAGAAAAAGATAAACTTAGAAATTGGCAGCCCCCTATTACAGGAGAATTGATCATGGAGGTTTTTGGTATTCATCCTTCTAAAGAAGTAGGTATTATTAAAGACGCGATAAGAGAAGCCATATTGGATGGTATTATCCCCAATGCCTATGAGCCCGCATATGAATTTATGCTTGCAGAAGCTGCTAAGATTGGATTGAAACCAATTAGCGCATAAATCTTAGTAATTTTCGTTTTCTAAGGCTAATTAATAGTAAATTAGCGCTTCAAAATCACCCTATGGCCATTTTAAAATTTAGAGTTTACTGGGAAGAGGAAGATGCAATTTATAGAGATGTGATGGTCAAGCACACGCAACATTTTTCTGATTTTCATCAAATTATTTTGAAAGCTTTTGAATTTGATCAAAAGCATGATGCTACTTTTTTTAGAAGTAACGATAAATGGCAAAGAGGAAGAGAGATTAGTAAAGAAGTATATCAAAAAGAATATCCTGTTGCACCTTTATTGATGGATGAAACTTTAATTGGTTCAGAGATTATGGATACCAATCAACATTTTATTTATTTATACGATTTTAATAAAGCTTGGACTTTCTTAGTGGAACTCATTCAGGTAATTAAAAATGCTGATGCAGATATGACTATTGAATATCCTGCTATTGCAAGAGTTGAAGGGGTTGGTCCAATGCAATATGGAACAAAGGGTTTATTGGGAGAAAAATTTGCAGATATCGAAGAGAAATATGATTTATCAGAAGCAGATGAAGGATTTGGAGAGGAGGGTGAGGAATCGGATAGCACTGATGAAGATTCAGATGAAGAAGATACAACTGATGACGATAATGGAGGATTCTTTGACGATAGTTCCGAAGCATTTTAATCATTACACTTGTCTAAAACGGTTTATATCATTGTTGGTCCCACAGCCGTTGGGAAAACTGCATTAGCTATTCAGCTAGCTAAGCATTTACAAACAGAAATTATTTCAGCAGACGCAAGACAGTGTTATAAAGAATTAACTATTGGTGTGGCAAGGCCAAGTTTGGAAGAATTAAATCAGGTACGACATCATTTTATTGCAAGCCATTCCATTAAAGAAATAGTGAATGCCGCTGTGTTTGAACAATATGCATTATCTGTCGCTGAAAATTTGTTCCAAACTAAAGATCATATTGTAATGGTAGGTGGTACAGGTTTATATATTAAAGCTTTTTGCGAAGGCTTAGATGATATTCCTAGTATTGATACTTCTGTTAGAGCTGCAATAATTCAATCTTATGAAGCAAATGGTTTGGTTTGGTTGCAAACAGAATTGGCAAAGAAAGATCCTGCTTATTGGGCACAAGCCGAACAGGAAAATCCACAAAGATTAATGCGTGCTTTAGAAGTTGTAGAAGGACTTGGGAAATCCATACTCACATTTCAATCTCAGCATAAAAAATCAAGACCATTTAATATTGTTACCATAGGATTAGAAATGGACAGGGCTTTATTATATGAACGTATTAATCTAAGAGTTGATCAGATGATTGCCGCCGGACTAGAACAAGAAGTACAACAATTGTTACCAGATTTTGAGCTCAATGCATTACAAACGGTGGGTTATAGAGAATGGTTGCCATATTTCAATAAGGAACAACCTGCAGGGCAAGTTATTGCCGCTATTCAGCAAAATACTAGACATTATGCTAAAAGGCAGATGACCTGGTTTAAAAAAGATGCTTCCGTTAGGTGGTTTAATGCAAATACGCCGGACTTACTAAATACGATAATTGCCCATCTGTAAGATTTATTTATTTGTTGTTTTTTAGCTTTCGTAGTACCTTTCTTAATCAAAATCAATTTAAATTTTATATAATGAAAAAACAGTTTTTACTGAGCTGTCTTTCGCTGTTATTGGGAACAGCGGTTTTTAGCCAAGCTATTCAATTTGAGAAATATGTTTTACCCAATGGATTAAAAGTAATCTTACATGAAGACCATAGTGCTCCTGTTGTTGCAGTGACAGCATTATATCATGTTGGCTCTAAAAATGAAGACACAGCAAGAACAGGCTTTGCTCATTTTTTTGAACATTTATTATTTGAAGGTTCAGAAAATATTAAGAGAGGAGAGTTTGATAAATATGTAACCAATGCAGGTGGTGCATTAAATGCTAATACATCACAAGACCGTACTTTTTATTTTGAATTACTACCTTCTAATCAAGTAGAGTTGGGGTTATGGTTAGAAAGTGAAAGAATGATGCATGCAAAAATTGAACAAATTGGCGTGAATACACAAAGAGAAGTAGTGAAAGAGGAAAAGCGTCAAAGAATGGATAACCGTCCTTATGGAAGTTTTTTAAATGAAATGTTGAAAAGAGCATATAAAGTACATCCATATAAATGGTCTCCTATTGGAAGTATGGATCATTTGAATGCAGCTAAATTAGAAGAGTTTATTCAGTTTTATAAAACTTATTATGTCCCTAATAATTGCGTTTTATCTATTGCAGGAGATTTTGATAAAGCCGCATTAAAAGAAAAAATTGCAGCTTATTTTGGATCTATTCCAAAGGGTACTATTGCTATTAATCGACCAACTATCAAAGAACCAGCTATGGTTAGCGAAGTAAGAGATGTTGTATATGATAATATCCAATTACCAGGGGTGTTTCAAGCTTATCGTGCTCCTAAACAAGGCGGAGATGAATATTATGCCTTTAATGTATTGTCAACTATAATGTCAGGTGGAGAATCTTCTAGAATGAATAAAGCATTGGTTGATAAAAAACAACAAGCAGCAGCGGCGCAATCTATACCGTTCTTTAATGAAGATGACGGACTCTTTATTGCTTTAGCTATTGCTAATGTGGGTGTTAAGATAGAAACATTAGAACAAAGTATGGATAGTGTAACGAATCAATTGAAAAATGAATTGGTTGGTGAAAGAGAATTTCAGAAAGTAAAAAATCAAATTACAACAGAATTGGTTTCTAGTAAAGCAACTATGGCGGGTATAGCTGAAAGTCTTGCCAATAATGAAGTTTATTTTGGAGATGCTAATTTAATTAATACAGAATTGGAAAAATATAATAAAGTTACAAGAGAAGATGTGTTGGCAGTAGCTAAAAAATATTTAAACAAAGAAAATCGTGTGGTATTATATTATTTACCTAAACCAAAAGACGCTTCAAAATAATTTCAATTTATTTTAATTAATCTATTATGAAAAAACTATTCAATATAATTATCTGTTTATTGCCATTGACCACAATGGCTCAAAAACTTGACAGATCAAAAGCTCCCTTACCGGGCAAAGCGCCAATTATACAAGTGGCAAATCCCGTTAAATTTACTTTACCTAATGGTTTAAAAGTTTTCGTTGTTAAGAATACTAAACTACCTAGGGTTATTGCCAATTTAAGTTTTGATGTGGACGGTTTTAAAGAGGGTGACAAAGCCGGATTGGCTGAATTAGCTGGTCAATTAGCTAAAAGAGGTACCAAAACTAAATCTAAAGAACAATTAGATGAAGCAGTTGAATACTTGGGTGGTAGTTTATCTACATCTAGTACAAGTGCTACTGCTAGTTCATTAAAAACTAATTTCCCTACCTTATTGGGTTTGATGTCTGAGGTTGTTTTATATCCGGCATTAAATGCGGAAGAATTAGAGAAGTTAAGAAAGCAAGCAATTTCTGGTATTGAAAGTAATAAAGACGATGCAGATGCTATTGCAGGTAATGTAGTTAAGAAATTAGTATATGGAGCTAATCATGCATTTGGTGAGGTGATGACAGTAAAAACGGTGAATGCTATTAAGGTAGATGACGTTAAAGCATTTATCAGTACTTATTGGAAACCTAATATTGCTAATTTAATTTTTGTAGGTGATATCGAACCAACAACTGCAAAGCAATTAGCAGAAAAATATTTTGGTGCTTGGCAAAAAGGCATGGTGCCTGTTCAGCAATTTGAAAAATCTGCAAAGCCAGCTAAAACTTATATTGCTATTGTGGATAGACCATCATCTGTTCAAAGTGTTGTAACTGTTGCTACTCCTATACAATTAGTAAAAGGTGCACCTAGTGATATTGCAGCTAATGTGATGAACAATATTTTAGGAGGGGGCTTCTCTGGAAGATTATTTGCTAATTTAAGAGAAAAGCATGGGTTTACTTACGGGGCTTATTCTTCTTTGCAAACCAATAAGCATGTGGGTATTTTTAGTGCAGAAGCCTCTGTTAGAA
>JBJOIU010000100.1:0-4764 GCA_046046935.1 Bacteroidota bacterium | reverse complement strand
ACCATTGATTATGGCGGAATAAAATGGGATATTGTTCTATGGGATTGGAATGCTTCGATGCATCATTTATAATACACCAATTTGATTATAACTGATTCAGTATTTATACTGAATCAGTCTTGTTAAATTATTTAATAGTGTATCACTATAACATTTATGGTATTGTTCACAAGAACTAAATACCACAAATTTGTTATATGATTGACGAGAAAAAGATATTGGCGCATAAAATCGGGGGTAATATTAGGTTACTAAGAAAAAGCAAGGGGATGTCAATTGAAAAACTTGCTTACAAATCTGATATTGGTTATGTGCAATTAAGTAGAATTGAGTTAGGTAAAATTAATACCACAATTTATCAAGTGTTTAGAATTTCACAATCATTAGAAGTGGAATTAAATGAGTTGTTTATTTTAAATAATTCAAAATGAAAAGACATTTAGATTATCATGTGGCAATCAAATATCTAATGGATGCGGGTTTTGAATTGAATAAAATGATTGAAATTCCATCTGATGCATTAACTAAACAATTTCAATACTGGATCAAAGACGACGGGGCTGAAATGTATCTTCTCGAAGTGTTATATACAGATCATGCTTTTATGTTCAAGTTAATCTAATAGGAGTAGCATATGGGTTCTTTATATTGATTTCTCAATGGCTTTCTGTATTGCGATATTTTCCTATCTTTCAAGAATGAAAAATGTCATAATATTATTACTGCTTTTAGTCATATTTAATACTTCGTTTTCTCAAAACGAAAAATCCAATTACAAAGAGTGCTCTTCAAAATTTGTTTCGTTTTATAACGATAATCAAAATGACAGTATCGTGGCCATGTTTTCACCAGAAATGAAAGCAGCTTTGCCTATCGAAAAATTTTCTCAAGTCACTGCTAGTTTGAAAGCTCAATTTGGGGCGATTAAAAATATTAGGTTTGTTAGAGAACGCAATGCAACTGCCTTATATGAAACTTTTTTTGATGCATCGGTCATGGCAATGACCATCAATTTAAATGGTCAAAATAAGATAGCAGGCCTCTTGTTCAAGCCTTATACAGAGTCAAAGCCTATTGACAGAAATACCACTAAAATGCAATTGCCATTTAAAGGCGAGTGGAATGTAACTTGGGGTGGCGATTCAAAAGAGTTAAACTATCATGTAGAGAGTATAGCACAAAAAAATGCTTTTGATATTTTGATTTTCGATAAAAACGGTTCAACGCATCAAGGATCTGGACAAGCCAATGAGGATTTTTATGCATTTGGGAAAAAACTCTACGCACCTTGTGATGGCGAAGTTGTTTTGGTTGTAGATGGTGTTAAGGATAACCCACCAGGAACGACTAATCCAATTTATATTCCAGGAAACACAGTGATTATAAAGGCAACAAACGGAGAGTATGCTTTTCTGGCACATTTTAAGCAAAATTCTATTGTTGTTAAACAGGGACAAAAAATTAAATCCGGAGATTTACTTGGTCAGTGCGGTAACTCTGGTAACTCAACCGAACCTCATATACATTTTCATCTTCAAAATGTGGAAGATATGAATATCGCTGTAGGTGCTAAATGCTATTTCGATCAGCTTAAATTAAATGGGATTTTAAAGTCAGATTATTCCCCGGTTAAAGGCGATAAAATAGAAGCGATAAACTAATAATCTATGAAAAAACAGATACTAATTCTTGGAGGCTTATTTGCTTCTTTGATTGCCTTCTCGCAAAATATACAGGCCGATTTAATTATTAATAACATCAATATCGTAGATGTAGCTAATAATAAGATATTGCCTCAACAGAGTGTAGTGGTTATTAAAGACATGATTAAGGCAACTGGAAATACTGCAGCAATTCAGAATAGATACAAGGCAAATTCAACCATCGACGGGACTGGAAAATTCATCATGCCTTCATTATGGGATATGCATGTGCATTTTGGTGGAGACACATTGATTGGTGATAATAAATTGCTACTTCCTTTATATACTGCGATGGGAATTAGTCATGTTCGTGATTGTGCAGGTGATATTAGTGACTCAGTGATTGCCTGGAAAAATGCAATTGCAGAAAACAAGCTTGAGGGGCCATCCATATTTACTTCTGGCCCCAAACTAGAAGGTATAAAATCTATTTGGCCCGGCGATTTAGAGATTGGTAACGAGCAGGAATTAAATTTGGCTTTAGACTCGCTCCAGCAATTAAAAGTTGATTTTGTAAAAATCACTGATAATACACTTGAGCCAAATTTATTCCTAAAGAGTATTGTAGCTGCCAAAAAAAGAGGTTGGAAAGTAACTGGACATATCCCTGCAACCATGACGGTTGCTACTTATGCCAATGCGGGTCTGTCTGCCATCGAGCATATTGGTTATTTACAAAGAGCAGCATCTGACAAAGAAGATAGTATCACTCAGCTAAGAGCTTCTGGTAAAATCACGAACAAAGAAGCTGCTGTATTGTACTTGAATACTTTTAATAAAGAGGTTGCGATTGAAAAATTCAAACAATTGGCTGTCAATGGAACTGCAATAGTGCCAACGATAAATGGTAGCTTCAAGACAACCTACTTGGATCAATTTGATTTTACAAAGGATGATTATTTAAAATACCTAGGCCCTGCATTCAAAAGGACTTATGGATGGCGTGTGAACAGGGCAGCTGGTGACAATGCGGACGCTATCAAATTTAGGCATGCTAATTTTGAAGCTGCCGCTAGTTTGCTTCCCCTATTGTATAAATCAGGTGTTACTATTTTAGCAGGAACAGATGCTGGTTTTTTAAATTCCTATAATTACCCTGGACTAGGGAT
The DNA here is from genome assembly GCA_046046935.1 of Bacteroidota bacterium. Classification (GTDB taxonomy): domain Bacteria; phylum Bacteroidota; class Bacteroidia; order Chitinophagales; family Chitinophagaceae; genus Sediminibacterium. The sequence goes on along the minus strand of JBJOIU010000100.1, from coordinate 1,952 downwards.
GCACGAGGAGCTTGAGATTATGGTAAAATATGGATTGACCCCTCAAGAAGCACTTATTTGTTCTGTGGTGAATGGTCCAGCGTTTTTTGGTTTGCAAGATGAATATGGTGGGGTATATGCAAACAAGAAAGCGGACTTACTGATACTAAATGCAAACCCACTTGTACAAATACAAAACACAAAGCAAATATTCGGATTTATTAAAAAAGGCAAATATTTAAACAGAAGAGATTTAGATCGTTTATTGGAAAATGTCCTTGGCGAAGTTAATAAGTTGAAATAAAGAGCACGAATGCTGTTTAAGCCTTTAGATGCTCATTTTCTGAGCCAATTATAGGGTCAAGTGCCTATATTTGTATTCGAAAAAACACATCTATGTTAGACGCTATTGTTCCATTGATCTCCCTTATACTTTTAGAAGTTATTTTAGGGATTGATAATGTAATTTTCATCTCTATTTTATCTGACAAGCTGCCTGATAGTCAAAGAAACAAATTAAGGTATTGGGGACTAGGTTTAGCCATGGTGATGCGTTTGATTTTATTGACCTTAATTTCTTGGATATTAAAATTAGACCAAACATTATTTACCATTGCGGATGTCTCTTTTTCTGGTAAGGGGATCATCTTAATTGCAGGAGGGCTTTTCTTAATTTATAAAAGCACAGTGGAGATCTACCATAAAACAGAATTAGCGAACGAGAGCGAAGTGCCACAAGTGCCTAAAGCAAGTAGCTTTAAAAGATTATTGCTAGAGATTATTTTATTGGACTTGGTTTTTTCTATTGATTCAATCATAACAGCAATAGGTATGGCGCAAGAGCTATGGGTAATGTACACTTCCGTTGTTGTGGCAGTGGTAATTATGATTTTCGCCTCACAGCCAATTAGTTATTTTATCAAAAAGCATCCCTCTTTTAAAATATTGGCTTTGAGTTTTTTGATGATGATTGGTATCTCCTTAATTGCAGAAGGATTTCACCTAGCTATCCCTAAAGGGTATATTTATTTTGCAATGGCTTTTGCATTTGTGGTTGACATCATTCAAATGAAGACGGTAAAATAACCCAATGGAATCACCAGTATTTTTATTTACACCTCCTTTTACGCAGTTGAATACACCGTATCCTGCAACAGCGTATCTAAAGGGCTTCTTGAATACCAAGGGGATACCTAGTGTACAGGCAGACTTGGGGATAGAAGTGACCATGGCGGTTTTTAATAAAACTGGGTTAATTCATTTATTTGAAAATATTGAGTCCAAAAAATTTGAACTGAATCCAAATTGTCAGAGAATACTTGCCTTAAAGCATAACTATATCAATACCATCGACCAGGTGATTTTGTTTCTACAAGGTAAGTTAGACACGATAGCGCATTTAATTTGTTCTCGTTCATTTTTACCAGAAGCAAGTGCTTTTGAACAATTAGACGATTTACATTGGGCCTTTGGTGCCATGGGTAAGCAGGATAAAGCAAAGCATATTGCTACCATGTATTTAGAAGACCTTGGGAATCTAATCAAAGAAACGATTGATCCTCATTTTGGGTTTAGTCGTTATGCAGAAAGCTTGGGTAGGTCGGCCAATTCATTTGATGCATTGTATGCAGCTTTAAATGAGCCGCCTACTTATTTAGATACTATTTTATTGGATATCCTGGAAAAACATATACAAAAAGTACAGCCTAAATTGGTATGTATCTCTGTGCCTTTCCCGGGTAATTTATATACTTCATTAAGATGTGGACAATGGATCAAACAACATCATCCTGCTATTAAAGTTGCGATGGGTGGAGGTTTTGCGAATACTGAATTACGTTCTTTGTCGGACGCTAGAGTTTTTGAGTTTTACGATTTTATTACATTAGATGATGGGGAAACGCCAATAGAGCTATTAATTGACCACATTGATGGCAAGAAAGGTGTACATGATTTAAAGCGCTGCTTTACTT
>JBJOIU010000099.1:0-4803 GCA_046046935.1 Bacteroidota bacterium | reverse complement strand
ATATAATAAAGGGGGCAAATTAGTCCGCAATAAAACAATATTAAAAAGTACAGAGGGTGTTTATTACGGCATTACAAGGGATGTTATTTTTAGAAACAAAGTATCCTTGATTGATCCAGAAAATAGCATTTTTACAGACACGCTAGAATACAATACCTATTCACAATTGGCTAATTTTATAAGCCCTTCTAGAATTATTAGTGGTTCTAGAATCATTAAAACCAAGAATGGCAATTATAATATTGGTACAAGAAAAGGATATCTATACGAACGTTCCTCCATAGACGATAGCAGTTATTTTTTCATTGCCAATGAAATGGCTATTGACGATTCACTAGGTTTAGGAGAATTTAGAGGCAATGCATTGTACAAGTCTAAAGACAGTTTGAGTTTTGACTTACTTGCCAACAATATCAAAACCAATCGCAAGAAAGATATTTTATTGGCTACAGAGTTGCCAACGTTAATGATTAAGCAACCAAAAGATACTTTATACATTAGCGCCGATACTTTATATAGTGGCAGGTTAAGTGATTTAAAAAGAACCATCCCTAAAGCAAGAACCAAAGAAACTGTAATTCAAGATTCTAGTTTGAATAAATATTTTGAAGCATTCCATCATGTGAAAATTTATTCAGATTCTTTGCAAGGTGTCACTGATAGTTTATTTTATTCTTTAGCCGACTCTACCATACGCTTGCATCAACAGCCCATACTTTGGGTTAACCAAAATCAAATTACGGGAGATACGATTTACATGCATTTGAACAATAAAAAGCCTGAGCAACTTAGGGTGATCAATAATGCGATGGCCATTAATCCGGTAGATAGTACAGATTATTTTAACCAATTAAGGGGGAACTCTATTGTCGTCGACTTTTTAGAAGGCAAAATACACCAAATGCAGACTAGAGGTAGTGCAGAAAATATTTATTTCGCTACAGACAATGAAGGTAAATTTATTGGGGTCAATCATTCCAACGCACAAATCATTACCATCGATTTCAATAATGACGAACCAGTGAAAATTGTATTCATCAATCAATTGACAGGTAAAATGACCCCCTTATTTGATACGCCAAAAGAAACTTTAAAACTGAATCAATTCAAATGGTGGATTGATTTGAAACCAAGAACAAAGTTTGATATTTTATCTCCAAAGCTGCATTAAGCTTATTCTGATTCGGATTTTTCTAGCATCAAATAAGCTTTGATAAACCCATCAATTTCTCCATCCATGACTGGGCCAACATTACCCACTTCAAAATCGGTACGATGGTCTTTGATCATTTTATAGGGATGAAATACATAGGAACGAATTTGACTACCCCATTCTATTTTTTTCTTATTGGCATTAGATGCATTGAGTGCTTCCTGCTTTTTACGCATTTCTTCCTCATACAATCTACTCTTCAACATCTTCATGGCAATCTCTCTATTTTCACCCTGTGTTCTTGATTGCTGGCATTCTACAATAATGCCAGATGCATGTTTTAAACGAACCGCAGTTTCTACCTTATTGACGTTCTGTCCTCCTTTACCACCACTTCTGTAAAACTCCCATTCAATATCGGCAGGGTTCACTGTAATTTCAATGGTATCATCAATTAAGGGATATACATACACAGAAGCAAAACTGGTATGTCTTCTTGCATTACTATCGAATGGAGAAATACGCACTAAACGATGCACCCCGGATTCTGCTTTTAAAAAGCCATAAGCAAAAGGGCCATCAAATTGTAAGGTTGCTGATTTAATGCCTGCACCATCTCCTTCTTGATAATCTAAGGAGCTGACTGTCCATCCTTGCTTCTCTCCATACATGGTGTACATTCTAAGCAACATTTCCGCCCAATCCTGACTCTCTGTTCCACCTGCACCTGGATTGATTTGTAATATGGCTGGAAGCTCGTCCTCGGGCTTATTTAAAGTGCTTTTAAATTCTGCCTCTTCTATCGCAATGATAGCTTTATCGTAAGCTTCCTTTGTTTCTAATTCTGTAGCATCACCTGCTTTCCAGAATTCAAATAGCACAACAAAATCTTCTACACTTGTTTCTACATCTTGAAAAAGCTTAGTCCAATATTCATTTAATTTAATTTCCTTCATCGTGGCGGTCGCACGCTTGTTGTCATCCCAAAAACCAGGAGACAAGGAAAGTTGTTTGTCTAGATCTATTTTATATAAACGGTTATCGACGTCAAAGAAACCTCCTCAGGACACTCACTTGGTCCTTCATACGCTTAATCTGTTCAATCGTCATATGAATTCAAATTTAAGTTCAATTAAAAAAAGTAACTACAAACCTCATAAGCCGGATTCTGTTTCTAAACTATCATTTATCTAGCCTTAACATTACTGCTAAAGTCTTGCTGCCTACCCTGGAACTCGGACGAGTCGCCCTCAAACGTTCCTTTACATGGCATTACAGCACCCAAGGTTTACCCTATAAAACAATTACTTGTCTTATTCGTGAGCTCTTACCTCACGTTTTCACCTTTTCCTCTTGCGAGGTAGTTATTTTCTGTGGCACTTTCTCTACCCCATTGCTGGGATGCCGGCTATTGACCGGTGGGTTACCCTATGCTGTCCGGACTTTCCTTGGCAATTGCTTACCACGATAGCTCGGGATTGTAGTCAGGTCAAAGGTAGTAAAATAAAGTGGATGTGCTTAATACTGGAAAAAGACTTCGGTTGCACCATAACCGTAAAAATCGGAGTATTGATTGATGAAGCTTTTGACCCCTTTCTTCACTTTTAATAAATCATGAATCTCATTTTTAAGCTTCCCTGTTCCAACACCATGTATGATGATCAAAGAAGGTAAATGATTCAATTGTGCCAATTCAAACCATTTTTCAAATTCGGTTAATTGAAAATGAATGATTTCTGCATTCGTCAAATGACTATGTCGATCCATGATTTTTTCTATGTGCAGGTCTACCACCGATCTAGCTTTAGGGATATGCTCTTTTATCTTAGAGGCGTCGTATACTTTATAGCCTGCATTTCTTAAAATGTCAATGGCAATATGGTTATCCTCTACTTTATCTGGATAGGTCTTAAATAGTTCGTAATCTAAAGTGACTTTATTGTCTTCCTTTAAAGCTTCTATTTTCTGGAAAATTTGCTTGGGTTTAATCTTCACAGTCGCTTCAAAATGATCTGCCTTTTTTTTGTGCTGCTCCACTAAAGAAAAATCAAAAGCAAATTGCGGGCTATCATTGACCACTGCAAAGGGAATATCGTGAATGTAGAAATCGGTAAATGGGGCGATGGTAGATGAAATTGAAAAATCAATTTCCCCTTGAGCAATTTGTTCGTATACAAAATTGTATGCGATACGTGTTTTATTGGATAAGTAAATCTTAAGTGTGTCTACCACTTCGTCATTAAAATCATCCAAGTTAAATTTAGGAATTAAATTCAACCAAACTCCTGCGTCTTCCTTGCTGTCATTTTTTTGAATCTTCTCTTTGGGTATCTGGTCGACAAATATTTTCTGTGGTGCTTTTTTTTCTGGGAATAATTTCTTTTCTGTAAAACGTTTAAAATAAGGAAAATCAATCTGATCCATATAAGCAGGAAACTTTACGCCACGCACTTCTATCATGACCATTTCGTCGTTCATGATTTCAATGATATGCCCTTCCTCATTGCTATGCAACACCAATATTTCATCACCCACCTGATACTTCATTGATTATTTTTTTGCTAAAAGACTATGCTTTTTAGAATACAAACTGTAAATCACCAATCCTATTAACATCCATACAAAGAACCACAACCAACTCACTGGTGGAATCTCTATCATTAAGTATAGACAACACATGGCGCCAATAATTGGGATCACTGAGAATTTTTTGATAAAACTTAAAACAGCCACCACGATTAAAATGACAACAAATACTAAAAATAAAATTTCTTGATATCCTTCATTGCCTGCTTCTTTAATGGCATTGAAAATTCTATTTTGTCCAAAATAAATAAAAACCAATGCCAATGCTGGTATGATATATTGCCCATTGATATAAGGCAATCTAAACGCTTGTTTTTTTACAGATGGAGACAATCTAGGTAATACAAGTACGCCAAAACATACTAATACAAAAGCGAATAATGTGCCAATACTAGTTAGGTCTGTCATTCTAGAAATGGACATAAACAAGGAAGGGACACCCACAAAAATACCTGTAATGATGGTTGCAAAAGCAGGTGTACCATATTTAGGATGTACTTCTGAGAATTTTTTAGGCATCAAACCATCCCGACTCATACTCATCCATATTCTTGGCTGCCCTAATTGAAACACTAAAAGTACGCTTGTAGTAGCCACCACTGCACTCACAGAAATGATATATCCAATTTTATGCAATCCAATTCTTTCAAATACAAAAGCCAAAGGATCGTCCACTTTTAAGAGTGAATAATCCACCATGCCTGTTAACACCAAAGCAATTAAAATATACAATACGGTACAAATCAATAAGGAGTAGATCATACCACGTGGCATATCTCTTTGTGGGTTCTTACATTCTTCTGCTGTCGTTGAAATTGCATCAAAACCAATATAAGCGTAGAATACTGCAGACACACCTGCCAAAACCCCTTTAAATCCATTGGGCATAAAGGGAGCCCAATTAGCAGTATCTAAATAAAAGAATCCAAGTACAATCACCATCAAAATAATTGCAATCTTAAAAATCACCATGATATTGGTACTCTTTTTACTTTCTTTAATACCTCTATATACTAACATCGTAATTAAAACCACAATCACAAATGCAGGGATATTCAATATGA
>JBJOIU010000098.1:0-4928 GCA_046046935.1 Bacteroidota bacterium | reverse complement strand
AATGAGCATCTTGCTTGTTGGCTTTTTTATTACAATCTTTTCATATGAAACAAATTGCACGCCTTTCTTTGGTATTATTAGTAAGTATCAGTTTACAAATTGTGAATGCACAAGTTAAAGACAGTACTTTAAAAGGAATGACTTGGAGAAATATAGGCCCCAATAGAGGTGGCCGTTCTTTAGGCATTGCGGGAAGTAGTGCAAGAAAGTTGGAATATTATTTTGGTGCAGTGGGTGGTGGTTTATGGAAAACCACGGATGGTGGTTTGAACTGGAAGCCAGTTACTGATGGTCAATTGACTAGTTCTAGTGTGGGCGCTGTTGCAGTGTCTGAATCTAATCCTGATATCGTTTACATAGGTACAGGTGAAACAGAGTTTAGGGGAAATATTATGCAAGGTGATGGAGTATATAAATCAACTGATGCAGGAAAGACTTGGAAAAATATTGGATTAAAAAATACACAATCTATTTCTCGTGTTAGAGTTCATCCAACTAATCCAGATATTGTTTATGTATCTGCATTAGGTCATGCATTTGGTCCTAATGAAGAAAGAGGGGTTTTTAAAACAACAGATGGTGGTAAAACATGGAATAAAGTTTTATATGTAAATGAAAAAGCGGGTGCAGAAGATTTAGTGATTGATCAACAAAATCCAGAGATTATTTATGCAAGTATTTGGGAAGTATATCGTACTCCTTATAAAATGTGGGCGGATGTGGGTACATCTGCTTTATATAAATCTACAGATGGCGGTGCTTCTTGGAAAGTGATTTCAAAAAATCCTGGAATGCCTGCAGTCGTTGGAAAGATAGGCGTAGCAGTATCTCCAGTGGATGGTAACAGGGTATGGGCGATTGTTGAATCACCAGAGGGTGGTTTATATCGTTCTGATGATGGTGGGGCTAATTGGAAATTAGTGAACAACGAAAGAAAATTACGCCAACGCGCTTTTTATTATTCTAGAATTGTTGCAGATCCAAAAGATAAAAACACGGTGTATGGATTGAATGTAAATTTTTATAAATCTACAGATGGTGGAGTGAGTTTTAAAACTGAAATAAAAGTACCTCATGGGGATAATCATGATTTATGGATTGATCCAAATGATCCAATGCGTTTAGCAAGTTCTAATGATGGAGGTGGTACTGTTTCAATTAATGGAGGATTGTCTTGGACAGATGAAGATTATCCAACTGCACAATTATATCATATCACTGTTACTAAAGATTTTCCATATCAAGTAGCTGGCGCTCAACAAGACAATACAACCATTGCTTTACCAAGCGAAGATTATAGACATAGAGCTGTAAGAACAAATTCCACAAAACCTGGAATAGGATTTGCGTATGAAGTGGGTGGTGGTGAAAGTGGTTATATTGCTCAGGATCCAAAGAACCCTGATATTTTTTATGCAGGTAGCCAAGGAGCTTTATTAACTCGAATTAATAGAATGACTGGACAAGTTAGAGATGTGCAAGTGTATCCAAGATTTTTCTCTGGTGAAGAAGCAAAAACATTACCTGAAAGATGGCAATGGACTTATCCAATTGTTTTCTCTCCAGTAGATCCTAATGTATTGTTTACTTGTTCTCAGCATGTTTGGAAAACCACTAACGAAGGCCAAAGCTGGGAGCAGATTAGCCCGGACTTAACTTATAATGATACAGCTACATTAGGCGTGAGTGGTGGTGTGATTACAAAAGACATGAATGGTCCAGAAATTTATGGAACTGTTTTTGCATTAGCACCTTCTTATCATGATGTGAATATTATATGGGCAGGATCTGATGATGGATTAGTTCATATCACTAAAGATGGTGGTAAGCATTGGGATAATATCACTCCAAAAGATATGCCGAAAAACACAAGAGTAAGTATAATTGAAGCATCTCATTTTAATGCCGGTACTGCTTATATAGCAGCGAAGCGTTATCAAATGGATGATCGCACACCCTATATTTGGAAGACGATTGATTTTGGAAAAACATGGACTAAAATTATATCAGGAATACGCGCGGACGATTATGTACATGCTATAAGAGAAGATATTACCCGCGCGGGCTTATTATATGCTGGAACAGAACATGGTGTTTGGGTTTCTTATAATGATGGAGCTAATTGGGAATCTTTAAGTTTAAATTTACCGGATGTTCAAGTTGCCGATCTTCAAGTAACCGAAAAAGATATAGTAATAGGCACCCATGGTAGATCGATCTATATATTAGATGATGTTTCTCCAGTAAGAACCAAAGACGCTGGAATTCAAGCTGGCCTTCATTTATTCAAGCCATACTATGCAGTTCGAACAGTTCAAAAAGCGGTATTCCAATATTATTTAGATAGTACAATCAAAGATTTGAAAATAGAAATCTTCGACGCAAAAAATAATTTAGTAAAAGCATTCATTGGTGTTATACCAAAAGTAAAAAAAGAGAATGGTGAGGCAGACGAGGATGAAGATGATAGAAAACCACAACCTCCTACCATTAAAACTGGTTTAAATAAATTTGAATGGGATTTAAAATATCCTGCAGCTACTAATTTTAAAGGAATGATTTTATGGAGTGCTCCTGTGTATGTTGGTCCAACAGCTGTTCCTGGAAATTACAAAGTTGCTATCACCGCAGGAGGTAAATCAGTTGCAGAAAATTTTGAAGTAAAAATGGATCCAAGAGTAAACGATGTTACTATTGCAGACATGCAAGAGAAGTTTAATCTTTCTATTCAAATTAGAGATCAAGTGAGTAAGGCCAACGAAGCAGTGATTAAAATTCGCGCGATTAAAGAAAAAATAAACGAAGAAGCAAAGACAAATAAAACATCTGTTTCTAAAACCAATCAAGCTTTGATGACACAGCTTTCTCAAATTGAAGAGAACTTGTATCAAGTACGTAATCAAAGCTCTCAAGACCCATTGAATTTCCCTATTAAATTGAATAATAAGTTAGCTTCTTTGATGAGGGTAGTAGAGTCTGGTGACTATAAGCCAACCGCTGGTTCTTATAAGGTATTTGAAGAATTGAAGGCCGAATTGACATTGGAAATCAATCAGTTAGATAAGGTGTTGGCTCAAAAAACCATTAAAAAATATTTGTAAATAAGCTAAAAACCCTATCTTTGATTTATCATCAAGAAGCCTTTAATGGCTGCCAACCGAGAGAGTCGAACTCCGCGGTGGTAAAATCGATGAGGACTTACTGTCAAAAACAAACGTAATTTCCTTGTACAATTTTTCTTGGTGTGAAATTTTAACCATTAAAACTTCATGCCATGTCGGACTCAACAAACAAATCATTTCAAAAAGCAGACAAGCTTTTAGTAGAGCTTAGCAGTAACCCATTGTTATTTGCAACAAATGGTAAGCGTATTTATAATTTGATAGTGACTGCACAGGGATTAAATGATATCCAAGGAAAAGTATATTTCGAATATTTGAATAAAAAATTCGAATGTGCAATATCCTTGAATAATACTAAAGCAAGTTTAACAGCTTTATCTCCTAGCTTATTAACACCTTCTGGTTTATTTAAAGTAAGCAACGGTGCTAAACATAATACCCAATTCATTAACGAATTAGGTATTATTACACAGCAAGGTGATGAGGCCATTGGATGGCTAATTATAGATGTAATCAATCATTATAATTCATTACGTTTAAAACCTAAATTTCCTAATAGAGTGCAGATTGCTTTGAATTAATTATTGCCCACTTTAATCCTGCTTTTTTCATCTTCAGCACCAGTTGACTTTTTAGTAATTGCTTTGAAGCTTTTTCCAAATCTATAAGTAAAGCTTAGGCTAAATATTCTCGTATCTCTTCTATTACTAAAGTTGGCTTCAGTTTTGCTGAATCTTATGATACCAGAGGGGGAATTAGTTAAGAAAATATCTCTTACACCAAATTTGAATGTACCTTTATTTTTAAATACTTGTTTTTGTAGTGCAGCATTCACTTGACTTAGAGGGTTTATTAATAATTGACCTTCTACACCTTTTGTTCTATACCAACCACTTAATTCTGCACTCCATCCCTTATTAAATTTAAATTGATTGTTTACACTAATTAAATACATATCTGCACTCAAATCTAATTTATCGCCTGCAACTTCACCCTTGTAATTATCATGAGTGTAAGCTAAATAAATATTAGATGAAAATATTTTCTTTGCTTCGTATTGAATATTGGTAGAGACTCCATAATTGGTTTTAGTACCTATATTATTAGTTTGAACAATTGTGGCATATCCATCTTGGATCATGGACTCTTGAAATATTTTATTAGTAACGCTATAATTTAAAGTAGTAGTTATAAACTGATTGTAGGTATATGCTAATTCAACATTATTGCTAATCTGTGGTTGCAAAAACGGATTACCCTTATTGTAGGTGAAGTTATCAAGATAGAATACAAATGGATTTAAATCTTGATAGCTCGGCCTATCTATTCTTCTACCAAAATTAATTGTATACTGGTTTTTTTCATTCGCTGTATAGGTAATATAGCTAGTAGGAAATATATTGGTATAACTTCTTGTAAAGCTTGAGTCCGTGCGGATAGCATTACCTTTTTGATAACCATTCGCATTAGTATTTTCAGCTCTTAGACCTAATTGAAAACCCCATTTTTTGATTTCTTTACTATAGTTTAAGTAGGCTGCATTTATATTTTCTTTATAATTAAAAGAGTTGGTTTTATTATAATCAACGGTTCTGCCCCAAGGAAGTATATTATAAAAATTTGCTTCGTTTGATGTTTCTACATAACTCGATTTAGCACCTAACTCTACTTTTCCTTTATTTTTTAAAGGATGGCTATAGTCTGATTTTATAGATACAATTTGAATGTCAATAGGAAATTTCCCCAATAATTCTTCACTAGATCTATAACTATTATCGGCATTCAATATTCTATTTATTAAAACAC
>JBJOIU010000097.1:0-4944 GCA_046046935.1 Bacteroidota bacterium | reverse complement strand
CCTTCTACATTTGATATCGCATTAACCGAAGAGAACTACAAGTTCCCTCAGGTTTGGAAATCAAACTTAGCAGTGGATCAAAAATTACCTTTCGGTTTTGTAGGTACAGTTGAGTTCTTGTTCAACAAAAACTTAAACGCAGTACACTACTACAATGCGAACTTAAAAGGAGCAGTATCACAATTTACTGGTCCTGATAACAGATTAAGATTCGGTGGTTCAGATGCAACAGTAAGAGTTAACAACAGTGTTTCTAATGCAATCGTATTGGCTAATAAAAACAAAGGTGATTATAAGTCAATGACTGTTAAATTAGAAATGCCCTACAGAAAAGGATTATGGGGATCTTTAGCGTGGACAACTTCTAACGCTACAGACTTCATGAGTGCAGGTTCAATTGCTTCAGGTAGCTGGACAGGTGCTAGATCTGTAAATGGTAATAACGACCTAAGCTTATCTAATTCAGATTTCAATATCCCTAACAGAATCGTAGGTTTATTAGGATATAAAATTGAATACGGTGGTGAGTACGGTGGAACAACAAGTTTCTCTATTGGATACATTGGTTCTCAAAATGGCGCATTCTCTTACACTATCTCTGGTGATATGAACGGAGATCGTATTGCGAACAATGAATTGATTTATGTTCCTAAAAGAATCGATGAAATTCGTTTTGCTCCTTTAACTGTTGGTTCTATCACTTATAACGAACCACAACAACAAGCAGCATTCTGGAACTATGTAAACCAAGATAAATATTTAAAAACACGTAAGGGACAGTATGCAGAGCGTAATGGTTCTGTATTACCAATGTTACACCGTTTTGATGTATCTATTGTTCAAGAATTCTTTGTAAAAGTAAAAGGCAAGCGCAATACTTTACAGTTCAGAGCTGATATCTTGAATATTGGTAATAGAATCAACAACAGTTGGGGTGTATCTCAAAGAGTTACCAACCCTCAGATCTTAGCTTATAGTTCAGTAACATCTGCAGGTGTGCCTTTATACAAATTGGCTACACAAAAGAATGTAGATGGCTCAACAACATTAATTGGAAGTACTTATCAAAAGAACTCTTCTGTGTATGACGTATGGCAAGCACAGATTGGTTTAAGATATATCTTCGGTAGATAATTAAACTAAAATTAAATGGCCTTAATTCGCTATTTAATTTAGCATAATATTTAAGCTACTTTAAACCGCCCCAATTGGGGCGGTTTTTTTATGCATAAAATAGTAAAATTCGTAACCTGGGTAAAATAAAAATATAAACCTTTTAATTTGATTAAAATTTAGGAACTTAGAAATCTAAAAACAATATTATGGCTATTTCAGTTTGGGAACAATCAACCTATTTTGCACCAAAGGATTTGGTGATTGTGGGATGTGGCTTTGTGGGATTATGGACTGCTTATGAAGCAATTCATAAAAATCCTAAACTAAATATCACCATCTTAGAACGAGGCATTATTCCATCAGGTGCAAGTACACGCAATGCAGGGTTCTCATGTTTTGGAAGCGTGTCAGAGTTAATGTATGATGTGCAATTGATGGGTGAAGCTGCCATGTTGGAAACTGTGAAAATGCGTTATGATGGATTACAAAGAATTCAAAAGGTATTTAAGGCTACAGAGATTGATTATAACCAATGGGGAGGTTATGAATTATTTGAAGGACAAGGTGAATATGATATTTCGAAATTAGATAATGATATTGCATATTTAAACAAGGTACTCGCGCCAGCGCTAAAGACACCTAAGAAAAATGGCAAGTACCTACCATTATACATCAATGCAAGTAAGGAAATTGATAAACTAGGTTTCCAAGGGATTGAAGCGCTTGCTTACAATCAACTAGAGGGTCAGTTAAATTCAGCCAAGCTAGTATTGGCGTTACAGAAAGCAGTGCAAGCAAAAGGAGTGCAGATATTATTTAGCACAGAAGTAAAAAAATTCAAGAGTCATGCCAAAGGCGTAACCATACATACCAATTTAGAAGCGCCATTAGAAGCCAAGCAGTTATTGGTTTGCACGAATGGTTTCGCGAAAAAATTGATCCCAAGTTTGGATGTGGTGCCTGCAAGAGGACAAGTATTTGTGACCGAACCTATCCCTAATTTAAAGTTTAAAGGATGTTTCCATTTTGATGAAGGCTTTTATTATTTCCGAAACCTAGGCAATAGATTGTTATTAGGTGGTGCAAGAAATAAAGATTTCAAAAATGAAAAAACATATTCATTAGAAACTTCTGCAAAGATTCAAAAAGTATTAGAGGATTTTATGATGCAGCGAATTTTACCAAAAGGTACTAAAAAGCCAAAAATAGAGCTAAGGTGGAGTGGCACCATGGGAATTGGTAAAATTAAAAAGCCCATCATTCAGGAACTACAACCCAATGTATACTGCGCTGTACGCATGAGTGGCATGGGTGTAGCCATTGCTCCAATTGTAGCTCAAAAAGCAATCAAACTCATGTTAGGATAAAATTAATAACCAACCAATTGAAGCGCCTGATTAGCGTCAGTTACCGGTATATCGCTTTTCTTGAATCCCTTTTTATCTCTCGTTACAATAAGATTGATTTTGGAGTTAGACTTTGCTGAAACATATTGAACTCCATCTTCAAAATCATTAAATCCAATATTAATTGCCTTATTTATAATTGATACATCTGTATTCATAACAGTTGTGGTTTTCATTAGATCCTGAAAAATCATTAGGCATTTATTATGGGCTATTTTACTAATTTTTAAGAGATAATATATTGTAGTAAATGATTCAGCTGAAATATAAATTTTAATTTTATTATCTTTTGCTAATCTGTATAACTCAATAGCCGCAATATCATGAGGAGCTCTTGCTGCAAAGATGTCAATTATAATATTTGTATCTAGGTATATATGTTTCATTAAAGTTTATTATATTTTTCTAATAAATACAATCCAATTTCTTTTTTATAATCATAATTATCTGGCAAATTGATGATACCTCTGTACTTTTCAATTAAACTAGTAGTTTTTTTTGAATTGGCTTTTTTGGGGTTTGCTGTTTTTGGAGTTCCTGAAACCGCTTTTAAATAATTTTCTACCAAAGAAGAAAGGCTCTCATCATTTTTCTTTGCATATTTTTTTGCATTATAGATGACTTCATCTTCCATTACAAGGGTCAATTTCGTTTTCATTACACGTGTATTTGATAATATAAATATACGTGTATTTAAATAAGGATGAAAAATAAATAAACCAATTATTTACTTAGAAACCTTTCTAATACTATCTTTGCGCCATGGGGCAGAAAAAACTAATCAAATTTGCGGCGATCAAGGAATATGAAAATGTATTGGAGTATCCGCAGGATATGCAAGGCAAATGGGCGGCTTTTTTTGAAGCATTAGGTAAGGATATGAGCCCTAAGCCACTTACTTTAGAATTAGCCTGTGGACGCGGAGAATACGCCGTTGGATTGGGCAGAATGTTCCCAACACAAAACTTTATAGGTGTAGACCTAAAGGGCAATCGTATTTGGAAAGGCGCTAGCATTGCTAACAAGGAAGGATTAAAAAACATTGCATTTGTACGTACACAAATAGAACTGACTCCTAACTATTTTGCCAAAGACGAAGTGGATGAAATTTGGATCACATTCCCCGACCCTCAATTAAGATGGTCCAAAGCAAAGAAGCGATTGACCCATCCTAAATTCTTGAGGTTATACCAGCAGTTTTTATTGGGGGGTGACGGAAGTAATAAAGAAAGCAGAAATAATAGAAATGTAAGCGGTGATGGTAATAATGGATTAGGGGCAGGGATTGTTCATTTAAAAACGGATAGTCCCCTACTCTACAATTTCACTTTAAAAGTGATTGAATTGTATGGTTTAAATCTTATTTACAAAACAGAAAACTTATATGCAGAGCCAACAATAGATCCTCGTTGTTTAATCAAAACTTATTACGAGGGATTGGATATCGCACAGAGTAACAAGATTCACTATATTCAGTTTAATATTGACAAGGAATTACCAATAGCGCTAGATGATGTTTTAAAAGAAGCAATTAAGGATATCCCGATGGACGCAGGTGAACTTTTAAGAATGGAGGCAGAAGCGGCTAGAGAAAAAAAAGAAAAATGATCGAAGGTGTACATTATTATATAGACCCAAAAGGTAAATGGGTATTTACAGCGGCCTACCATGAAGGGAGAGGCTATTGCTGTGGTGAAGCCTGTAAGCACTGCCCATTCGATTATGATGCTGTACCAGAACCCATCAAAACAAGAGCTCAATTAATCAGAGCAGCTGCAAATAAAACAACTCCTGATGAACATATTGAGGAGTATATAGAGGCAAAGGGTAATACCAAACATTTATAGAAAATCCTTCATTATACTGGTTAAGTAGTTAAATTGCTATTGTAAATGCAATACACTCCTAAAACACAAGATTTTTTCCAAAACGTATTCGACGTAGTACGACTCATCCCCAAAGGGCGTGTGACTAGTTATGGCGCCATCGCTAAATATTTAGGAACGGGTGGTAGTTCAAGAATGGTTGGCTGGGCTATGAATGCATCTCATGGCGTAAAACCAAAAGTGCCTGCACATAGAGTTGTTAATCGCAATGGCATGTTAAGTGGTAAAGCCCACTTTGAAACACCCACTAAAATGCAAGAGCTACTAGAGAAGGAAAAAATAAAAGTCCAAAACGAAACCGTCCTGGACTTTGAAAAATTATTTTGGGATCCTGCTGTAGAATTAAAATTCTAAACTAGTTGTAATTAAATTTAAGCCATTTACATTTTAGTTTGAATCTTTTTTTATTAGTTATAATACTGCTTAATCATCAAGTATACAATTGGTCCAGTTGCAGCAACATAAAACCAAATAGGCCATACTTTCTTAGCTAAATTTTTATGTGCAGCAAAATCACTTGTTAAAGCCCTATAAGC
>JBJOIU010000096.1:0-5024 GCA_046046935.1 Bacteroidota bacterium | reverse complement strand
CTATGTAACCGTATCTAAAGCAGATGCTGAAAAATATAAATTAGAAAACTTTAATGTAGCAAACGGAGGTTTAAACGGAAGTTATGTTTCAATTAAAGTTGGTAACGCTACTTTAGAAAACGTACCAGTGATTATTCAACCAGGTCAAGCTGCTGGAACAATTGGTTTGGCATTTGGATATGGTAGAAAAGAAGCATTAAAAGACGAAATGCAAACAGGCGTTAATGCTTATACTTTATATGCAAACGGCAATGCAAATCAAACGGCTTCGGTTACTTTAACTGATGGTGAGCACGAATTTGCTTGCGTACAATTACAAAGAACATTAATGGGTAGAGGAGATATCGTTAAAGATACTACTTTATCTATTTTCAATAAAGCAAATGAAGCTGGTGATAAAGAAATTTATAATCCAACACCGGTTGTATCATTAGATCATAAAGAAGTTGCTGCTACATCAGTAGATTTATGGGCTTCTTTTGACAGAACTACAGGACACCATTTCAATTTATCTATCGATTTAAATGCTTGTACAGGTTGTGGCGCATGTGTTATCGCATGTCACGCTGAAAATAATGTACCAGTTGTAGGAAAAACGGAAATAAGAAGAAGTCGTGATATGCATTGGTTAAGAATCGACAGATATTATTCATCTGAAGAAACTTTCGCAGGAGATATTACAACTAAAAACAGTTCTGAAGGTTTAACAGGGACTATTTCAACTTTCCAAGAATTAGAAGACCCTTCTGCTAATCCACAAGTTGTTTTCCAACCTGTAATGTGTCAGCACTGTAACCACGCTCCTTGTGAAACGGTTTGTCCAGTTGCAGCTACATCTCACTCTCGTCAAGGTCAAAACCATATGGCTTACAACAGATGTGTTGGTACGCGTTACTGTGCTAATAACTGTCCGTATAAAGTTCGTCGTTTCAACTGGTTCTTGTATAACAAAAATGATGAATTTGATTACCACATGAATGATGATTTAGGTCGTATGGTGTTAAATCCTGATGTGAATGTACGTTCTCGTGGGGTTATGGAAAAATGTTCTATGTGTATCCAAATGACTCAAGCTACCATATTAAAAGCTAAGAAAGAAGGAAAAGAAGTTGGTAAAGATGATTTCCAAACGGCTTGTTCTGCAGCTTGTACTTCTGGAGCTATGATTTTTGGAGATGTTAATAATGCAGAATCAGATGTTGCGCAACTTTTAGAAGACGACAGAATGTATCATTTATTAGAAAGCATTGGAACAAAACCAAACGTGATGTATCATGTTAAGGTAAGAAACGATAAATAATTATTAATTGAAACAATATAAAGGATTATGTCTCATTACGAAGCACCCATTAGAAAACCTTTGGTTATTGGTGATAAATCTTATCACGATATAACTGTAGATGTAGCTCGTCCAGTAGAAGGAAGAGCTAACAAATTATGGTGGACAGTATTTTCAATAGCATTAGCTGCGTTCCTTTGGGGACTTGGTTGTATGGTATACACAATTTCAACAGGTATTGGTACTTGGGGTTTAAATAAAACAATTGGATGGGCTTGGGATATTACCAACTTCGTTTGGTGGGTAGGTATTGGTCACGCAGGAACACTTATTTCTGCAGTACTTTTATTATTCCGTCAAAAATGGAGAATGGCGATTAACCGTTCAGCAGAGGCAATGACTATTTTCTCTGTAGTTCAAGCTGGTTTGTTCCCAATTATTCACATGGGTCGTCCATGGTTAGCATATTGGGTATTACCAATTCCAAATCAATTTGGATCATTATGGGTGAATTTTAACTCACCATTATTATGGGACGTATTTGCAATTTCAACCTATTTATCTGTATCATTGGTGTTCTGGTGGACAGGTTTATTACCAGATTTCGCAATGCTTAGAGATAGAGCAATCACACCATTTAATAAAAGAGTATATTCTATCCTTTCTTTTGGATGGAGTGGAAGAGCAAAAGACTGGCAACGTTTTGAAGAAGTATCTTTAGTGTTGGCTGGTTTGGCAACACCTCTTGTACTTTCTGTTCACACAATTGTATCTTTTGACTTTGCTACTTCGGTAATTCCAGGTTGGCATACAACCATCTTACCACCATATTTTGTGGCAGGTGCTGTATTCTCTGGTTTTGCGATGGTAAATACATTATTAATTGTAATGCGTAAAGTATCAGGTTTAGAAGATTATATTACCGTACAACACATTGAATTAATGAACATCATTATTATGATTACGGGTTCAATTGTGGGATGTGCTTATATTACAGAGTTATTTGTAGCTTGGTATTCAGGAGTAGAGTATGAACAATATGCGTTCCTTAATAGAGCTACTGGGCCTTACTGGTGGTCATATTGGTTAATGATGACTTGTAACGTGTTCTCTCCACAATTTATGTGGTTCAAAAAATTAAGAACAAGTATTGCCTTTTCTTTCATTATTTCTATTGTAGTAAACATTGGTATGTGGTTTGAACGTTTCGTAATTATCGTAACTTCATTACACAGAGATTATTTACCATCATCTTGGACCATGTTCCAACCAACTTTTGTTGACGCAGGTATATTTATTGGAACTATTGGATTCTTCTTCGTATTATTCTTATTATATTCAAGAAGTTTCCCAGTAATTGCTCAAGCAGAGGTAAAAACAATCTTAAAATCATCTGGAGATAATTTCAAAAGAGAAAGAGGAGATAGTAAACCACATCATGATCATCACGGACATGATGCTCACGAAGGACACGATCATCATTAATATAAAGAATTATGAGTAATAAAGTAGTACACGCTATATATAACGACGATGATATTTTGTTAGCAGCAGTTCATAAAACTAAAGCTGCACATTATCATATTGAAGAAGTTTACACGCCATTTCCAGTTCACGGACTAGATAAGGCTATGGGTTTACCGGCAACACGACTTGCAATTTGTGCATTTCTATATGGTTTAACAGGACTATTTGTATATTTTAATCTGTTAAGATATATAATGATTAAAGATTGGCCTCAAGATATTGGTGGAAAGCCATCTTTTGAATTTATCCAAAATATGCCTGCATTCGTTCCTGTTTTATTTGAAGGAACCGTATTTTTTGCAGCTCACTTAATGGTTATTACTTTTTATATGAGAAGTAAATTATGGCCATTTAAAAAAGCAGAAAATCCAGATGTTAGAACTACAGATGACCATTTCTTAATGGAAGTGGGTGTTCATGATAATGAAGAAGAATTGGTTTCATTCTTCAAAAACACTGGGGCAGTAGAAGTAAAAGTAATTTATAAGCATTAATAGGTATGAAAAGTATTTTAAATATATTGACATTAGTTGGAGCATCTTTGCTAATGACATCTTGTTTTGATAAATCTGCGCCTAATTATCAGCTTTTTCCAAACATGTACGAACCAATTTCTTACGAAACATATGGAGAATCAGACGTTTTCAATTCACCTACTGGTGAAAAAGGAAAAGTTAGTCAAATTCCACCAGCAGGAACAATTAAACAAGGGTTTGTTCCTTATGAAATTCCAAATACTCCAGAAGGGTATATAGCTTCTAAAAATAATGTGTCACCATTAGCTGCTGATCAAGTTGATGCAGAAAAAGGAAAAGAATTATTTACTATTTATTGTGCTATTTGTCACGGTGAAGGTGGAGATGGAAAAGGGAATTTAGTAAAGAGAGAAAAATTTCTAGGGGTTCCTAGTTATAAAGATAGAGTAATTACTACAGGTAGCGTATTTCACGTGGTTACTTATGGTTTAAACTCAATGGGTTCTCATGCAAATCAATTGTCAAAAGAAGAAAGATGGCAAGTTGCTGATTATGTTATGAAACTTAAATCAGAATTAAAATAGTATTACTTTTTAGAAAAAAATAAAAATATGTACCAGTTTTCTAGTAGATTAAAAAGCTTTTCATTCGCCTTAATGGTTTTAGGTATTTTAGGAATCGGTTACGGTTTCTGGTCAGCACCTAAAACTGATGAAGATGTTGAAGCAATCTTAAAAGAGCAAGAAGCTCATCATGGTGGTGCACACCACGATACTCATTCTGAAGCAACACATTCTGATGCTTCTCATGAGGAACATGCTAATGCAGAAGCACACACTTCTCACGAAGCTTCAACTCATAAAGTTGAAAGTGCAGATTCAGTTAGCCATGAAGTAGCCCATGTAGCAGTTGATTCTGCTGCACATTCAACACACGACTCTACAATTGTAGCTATTGCTCCTGTTGTGACTAATTCTAAAAGTGATATTTACGTAAGTAAGTTTCATAAAGAAATTGTTGATCACGAAGCTGAGCACAAAGAACATGTAGCACATGTAAAACATCAATTGCAAAATAAACCATGGTCTGCATTATATGTAGCTTGTATTTTCTTTATGCTAATTGCAGTTGGGGCCTTAGCTTTTTATGCAATCCAATGGGTAGCACAAGCAGGTTGGTCGCCAATTTTGTTTAGAGTAATGGAAGGAATTACAGCCTATGTGTTGCCAGGTTCAATTATTTTCTTTATTTTATTAGCTTTAGCAGGTTTCCATTTTAATCATATGTTTACATGGATGGCTGATGGTGTTACAGACCCTAATAGTTCAAATTATGATCATATTATTGCAGGTAAATCTGGTTTCTTAAATGTGCCTTTTTTCTTAATTAGAGCAGCAATTTTCTTAATTGGTTGGAATTTATTTAGATATGTTTCTAGAAAAAATTCAATCAAATTAGATGAAACAAAAGATATGTCTTTCTTTAAGAAAAATTATAATGCTGCGGCAATGTTCTTAGTATTCTTCATTATTTCTGAGTCTATGATGTCTTGGGATTGGATTATGTCTGTAGATCCTCACTGGTATAGTACATTATTCGGTTGGTATGTTTTTGCAAGTTTCTTTGTAAGTGGTATCACTATTATTACTTTAACAACTATTTATTTGAAAAATAAAGGTTTATTACCAGAAGTTAATAAATCGCATTTACATGATTTAGCTAAATTTATGTTTGGTATCAGT
>JBJOIU010000095.1:0-5108 GCA_046046935.1 Bacteroidota bacterium | reverse complement strand
GAAACAATAGCCGTAGATCAAAATATTAAAATGGCAGAAGTAGAGGCTAAAATGAAGGATCATCCTTTATTGCAATCTGCTCAACAATTAATTAATGTTAATCAGTTTATAGAAAAAGAAACTAGGGCTACAATGTATCCAACATTAAGAGCCAATACTGGTTATACTTATAGTAGCAATAAGTCTGGCGCGGGTTTTATCTTATTAAATGAAAGCTATGGTACATTCTTGGGAATTAACCTAACATTGCCTATTTATAATGGAGGTGCGAGTAAGCGTGCATATAATAATGCAAAGCTTGCAACCAATTCTGCAAAATTACAATTAGAGAACACCACTTTAGATTTAAACACAGAATTATTTAAAACCTTTAAGAACTATTTAAATAGTGTGAAGCAAACGCCTGTGGAGCAAGAGAATTATAAAATGTCTCAAGAGTTGCTAGGATTAGTGATGCAAAAATATCAATTAGGCCAAGCAACCATGGTAGATGTAAAGCAAGCGCAACAAAGTTTTGAAACAGCTGGATTTAGATTAACCAGTTTACAGTTTACTGCAAAAATTGCAGAGATAGAATTAAAGAGATTATCAAATCAATTAAGTTTCTAAAAAGCCGCATACTGCATGCAATCCATAACAGTCAAAGCTCCCGGTAGAATTAATTTAATCGGAGAGCATACTGATTATAATGGAGGCTTTGTAATGCCCGCTGCCATTCATATGGCTGCAACTGTGCATATTGAACTAAGAACAGACAGCACCATACATATATTTGCAGAAGATATACAAGAAGAATGTATTTTAAGTATTAATACCATTGCAAAGTCAAGTAAAGACTGGGCTAATTATATTATTGGTGTCATTGCACAATTTCAGAAGAAAGTTACAATTCCAGTAGGTTTTAATTTGCATTTAAAAAGCAATGTGCCAATTGGAGCGGGCTTATCTAGTTCTGCAGCCATTGAGTCTGCAGTAGCTTTTGCATTAAATGAATTATTTGCATTTGGAATAGATAAAATGCAATTAAGCTTTATGGCTCAAAAGGCCGAGCATGAATATGCGGGTGTGCAATGTGGTATCATGGATCAGTTTGCCAGTATATTTGGAAAGAAAGATCAAGTACTATTATTGGATTGTGCAACTATGCATTATCAATACTACCCATTACAATTAGAAGAGTATGATATTGTATTATTAGATACACAAATCAAACATGCATTGGCTAGTAGTGAGTATAATACCAGAAGAAAAGAATGCGAGGAAGGGATTGCTCAAATACAGCAAAAATATCCAGCAGTAAAAAGCTTGCGAGATGCTACCATTGAAATGTTGAAAGAAACTGTCGATCAAAAGACCATGCCTATTGTGTACAATCGTTGTAAATATGTAATTGAAGAAATTGAAAGAACACAATTGGCTGCTAAAGATTTACAAGAGAATCAACTAGTATCTTTTGGTCAAAAAATGTTTGCAACGCATCGTGGACTTTCTGCATTATATGAAGTGAGTTGTCCAGAATTAGATTACCTGGTAAAAGAAGTAGAAGTTAATACAGATGTGATAGGTGCAAGAATGATGGGTGGAGGATTTGGTGGCTGCACTATTAATCTTATAAAGAAAGAAGCCACCGCTTCTGTTGTACAAAAGCTAGTGGCCTCTTATCAAAATACTTTTCAAAAAACACTAGTTCATTATATCGTGTCTATTGAAGAAGGCGCTGGATTATTTCCAACCGTCTCCATCTAATATATTTCCTATTCCTCCTAAAATACTTCCCTCTTCTTTTCTAGCGTAAGTACCATAGGCTAAAATACGTCCAGCTAATCTACTAATTGGAAGAGATTGTATCCATACTTTTCCTGGTCCAGTAAGTGTTGCAAAAAACAAGCCTTCCCCGCCAAATAAAGTATTCTTAATACCTCCTACAAATTGAATGTCATAATTCACAGTACTAGTGAATCCAACAATACAACCAGTATCAACTTTTAATACCTCCCCTGGTACTAGTTCTTTTTCAAAAACATGACCACAAGCGTGTAAAAAAGCCATTCCTTCTCCTTCCAATTTTTCCATGATAAAGCCTTCTCCACCAAATAATCCTGTTCCTAATTTGCGTTGAAATTCAATACCAATACTTACTCCCTTTGCAGCGCAAAGAAATGCATCTTTTTGACAAATTACTTTACCACCAAGATTAGGTAAGAATAATGGAATAATTTTTCCAGGATAAGGAGAAGCAAAACTTACTTTCTTTTTGCCAGATTGCATATTGGTATAAGCCGTCATAAATAAGCTTTCGCCTACCAAAGCTCTTTTACCAGCTTGGAATAATTTTCCAAGAATGCTGCTTTGTTGTTGACTTCCATCTCCGAAAATGGTTTCCATTTGAATACCATCTTCCATCATTAAAAAAGCACCTGGTTCAGCAATCGCTGTTTCTTGTGGATCTAATTCCACAGAAACATATTGCATTTCTTCTCCAAAAATTTGATAATCAATTTCGTGTACTGACATAAAATTTAATTTTAAAACCAAGATCCATTAAATGTAGTATCGTTATTAGCATTATTCTTTGCCATACGTTTTGCTACATTTCTTTTTTGAATCCAAGTGGTTACAAATACTAATGGGATAAATATAATGGTCAATGGTGGGATACCTAACATGCTAATCCATTTACCTCCAAAGTGACGACGCATTGGGCGACGCAATCTTTCTGCAATTAAATACATAGCAGGTACAATGAATAATGTCATAAAGAAGGCAAAGATCAAACCAAAGATCAATGTCCAGCTTAATGGTTTCCAGAAGGCAACGTTATCACCACCAAAGAAGATATGTGGATTTAATTCACTGAATAAAGTAACAAAGTTGATATTGAATCCTACTGCAATAGGTATGAAACCTAAGATTGCTGCAAGTGCGGTTAACATAACTGGAATAATTCTTGTTTTACCAGCTTGAATTACTGCTTCTCTTGTTTTATATCCTCTAGATCTTAACTCGTCTGCGAATTCAATTACCAAGATACCGTTCTTCACCACAATACCTGCTAAACCTACGATACCTAATCCAGTCATTACACCAGAGATCTTCATTCCAAAAATAGAGAAACCTAAGAATACACCAATAATACTAAATACAATCTCTGTTAAGATAATTACCGATTTAGAGATAGAGTTAAATTGTAAAACCAATGTAAATAAGATCAACATTAA
Organism: Bacteroidota bacterium; assembly: GCA_046046935.1. Taxonomy (GTDB): domain Bacteria; phylum Bacteroidota; class Bacteroidia; order Chitinophagales; family Chitinophagaceae; genus Sediminibacterium. Next base: position 1,890 of record JBJOIU010000095.1, on the reverse strand, counting down.
AGCAATAACTAATGCCTTACCTAAGAAAGCAACTGTTTCTAATTGTTGTTCGTTCTCACCCGTTTGTTTTACAGTAACACCATCTTCGATACCTTTAAAGTTAGAAATGTATTGAGCAATCGCTGCGTTTACTGTCGTTGGGCTATAACCCTTATCCATTAATACATTTGAACTTAATTGAATCAATCTTTTTTGATCTTTTCTCTTAATGCTACCTAAAGTATTGGTTGGCTCAACTTTAACTAAACTGCTGATAGGGATATTTTTTACCATACCACCAGCTGCCATATCTCTAAAAGATAAACGCATGTTTAATAGGTCCACTAAATTATTTCTTTGAAGTTCTTCACTTCTTAATTGAATCTTATACTCTTCTTTACCATCTTTAATTTTAGAAACTTCTTTACCAAATAAAGCAGTTCTAATTTGCATACCCACTTGAGCACTGCTAACACCTTCTGCTAAAGCTCTATCTCTATCAATAGTTAAAGTCAATTCAGGATTTTGTAAATCCACATCCATCTTCAATACATTGATACCTGGAATTTGTGCAGCATCTAAATAGTTCTTTAAACCTACAGCAGTCTTTACCAATTTATCAAAGTCTTCACCTTGAATTTCAATATTTACAGGAGGTTCAGTTGGAGGTCCACTAGATTCTTGGTCTACAGAAATCTCTGCACCTGGTATTCCTTTCAATTCATCTCTTAATCGCTCTAAGTATGGCTCTGTAGATTTACCATGACGTTTTTCAAATTCAACAAAGTTAACTTGAATACGACCTAATTCTGAACGTGTACTTCTATCACCTCTCATTGGATCACCAGCACCAACAGCAACATTACTAATAATACTCTCCACTAAAGGATTTTTAGCTTTATCATTTTCTAAAACCTTGTTTACTTTAGCTTCTAATAATCTTGTTACAGAATCTGTGTAATTAACATTGGTACCAGAAGGTAATTTAAGATATACATATACTTGGTTAGGATCTCCCTTAGGGAAGAACTCAATGCCCACTCTTCCAGTTGACACGCTAATACCTAACATTACAAAAGAAACAATCAATAAGATAAATGTTCCAATCAATAATTTTACAGGTCTCCATCCACCTAAAGCACGTCTTAAACCTGCTTCATATAAATCCATCATTCTAGGAAGGGTCTTGGTTTGGAAACCAATAATCATATCATTGATAAAGTATTTATGAGCCACCACAGTGATCATAATAAATATCAATAAATTACCTAAGAAAGTAAATCCTGCAATATCTAATAAGATACCCACTGCTACTGGAATCCAGAAATTCTTCTTTTTGAAAATAGCACTCTTTGGTTCATCTACAATTTCATCATCGGCATGATTCATGAAATCAACAGCAAATACTGGGTTCATGATAAAGGCTACTACTAAAGATGCTGCTAGTGTAAATATTAACATCGCTGGCAAATACACCATGAATTTACCAATGATACCAGGCCAGAACAATAATGGGAAGAAAGGTGCTAATGTAGTTATAGTACCAGCTAATACTGGAATAAATACTTCACCTGCAGCCATCTTAGCAGATGTAGTTGCAGTTAATTTTCCCTTGCCTTGTACAAAAATACGGTGCGTGTTTTCGATTACTACAATCGCATCATCCACAATAATACCCAAGCCAAATAATAAGGCAAACAATACCATGAAGTTTAAAGTAATATGAGATCCTACTACTAAATCACCTGCTGGTAAGAATACAAAGGCAACAAACATACTTAATGGAACAGACAATGCCACAAAGAAGGCATTGGTTACACCCATAAAGAACATTAGTACTACTAATACTAATACGAAGCCAATCACAATAGAGTTTACTAATTCTGTGAAAGAACTTCTAGTACGAATACT
>JBJOIU010000094.1:0-5193 GCA_046046935.1 Bacteroidota bacterium | reverse complement strand
ACCATCCTTTATTATCCTCATAAGAGTAGACAGTCGAATATCACTCGCATCATTCTCAATTCTAGAAATATAGGATTTAGTAGTGCCACATTTTTCTGCTAGCTGTGCCTGAGTTAGGTTTTGACTTTCACGCATCTCTTGAATCAGTACACCTAACTTAAATGCTTCAAATCCAATCTCATATGCATCCCTTGTAGCCGTCCCCTTTTTACCATATTGCTGATCTAAATGGTCATTAAAAGAGGTCAAATTTTTATTGTTTTTCATAGAAATATTCATTTTTGATTTTACGCGCTAATTCAATCTCGTTTTTTGGAGTTTTTTGTGTTTTCTTTTGAAACGCATTTGCTATCACAATCATTTTTCCACCATCAAAAAATGCAAAAGCTCGAAAAATATTATTCCCAACTTGTACTCTTATTTCGTAAAGCCCCTCGCTATTAACTATATACTGAAAATACTTCACAGGTATTTTATCAAGTGTCGCAATTAAATTCAATGTCCAGTTAAATTTAGTTTTAACTTCTTCAGTTTGAGCTTTGAAAAAACTCAAATAATAATGCTTGTAAAAATATAAATCTCTATGTTGTTTGTTAGTAGTCATGTAAAGTTATCTAATTAGATAACATTGACAAAATATATTTGACAATGCCCCCTATAGCTTTAATAAATGTCAGTCCTGATTTTGATGATCAAAATTGACTGGTATAATTGACATCAACTAGCAAAATGACAAAAAGTTATACGTTCGGAATTTTTCTAAGATGTTGATAACGAATATACACCACACAAAAAAGCCCACTAAAAGTGGGCCTTGAATAATGCTTTATTTACAAATACTAATTCCTATGCTTCACGCTTGAAGCCCCTGAACTACGCATATCTTTAATAGACGCCGATCCTTTATAATCAATACTGCTAGCACCTGATGCATCCACTTTTAGGATATCGGACACATTCACTCTCACGCTACTTGCACCCGAAGCCTCCACCGAAGCGCCTTTAACAAGGTAGTCATACATTTTTACGCTACAAGCTCCTGACACATCCACTATTAAATCATCCCCTGAGCCAATTATATCAAAACCACTAGCGCCAGACCCTTTTGCAGAAAAAGCATTCGCACGAATAGTCGCTTTAATACTTGATGCACCCGAAAGATCGGTTAAAAGAGTACCCGCTTTAATCTCTCCCTTTAAATCACTAGCTCCAGAAAGATTAATTTTTAATTTCTCTGCACTCAATCCGTTCACAATTCTAATGTTGGTTGCACCAGAACCAGTTAAAGCATATAGTTCCTTAACACTCACATAAGCTTTGGTTTTATAATCATCGTCATTCCATTTCCACCATTTGTTGTTATCCTCCATTCTTATGATTAATGTACCCCCTACTACTTCTGTAATGATTTTATCTCTATACTCGTCTGTTTTTGCACTTACTGCAACATCTGTCTTATTAGATTGACTTACATACAATTCAATGGCATTGGAGACACGAATAGATGTAAAATTGGGCACTTTTCGAACCTGAACATTCTCGTCATAGATCACACCCATTTTATTTTGAGCTTGAGCTACAAAAGCGAATAAGACCAAAGCGAAGGCTAGTATTTTTTTCATAATCATTGTATTTATATCGTATAACGAAAGGCTTGGACTAAAGTTACAGTTGTTCGTCTAAAAAAAGCACCCTATTTTTGCCCCGTCCTCGGGGTGCTGTAAAAAGCTGAGATAAAACCCGTTGAACCTGAACAGGGTAATTCCTGCGAAGGGAAGGTACCGCACCACTCGTGCACTTCTCATAGCTTATTATTCCTGTTCCCAGTATCATTTATTGAAACTTTAAAACATTAGTCATGACTAAGTTATTGGGAACAATTGCACTCACATTATTGCTTCAGCCCATGTTGGCCCAGCAAAAAGTGGTCAAAAAAACCACTGAAACACAACGTAATTACACGGATAGTATCCGCAACCTCCCCCCTTTGGAAGTAAAATCCATCAGAGTGAGTGATCAAGCACCCTTTGCTAAAACAAATGTCAGCAAAGCACAAATTGCCCTCAACAATGTGGGCCAGGACCTACCCTTTTTGTTGGAAAATACCCCTTCGGTGGTGGTACATGCAGACGCCGGCAATGGGGTTGGCTATACCGGTATTCGAATCAGAGGTACAGATGGTACAAGGATTAATTTTACTTTAAACGGCATTCCTTACAACGACCCTGAGAGTATGGGAACTTTCTTTGTGAACCTACCCGATTTTAGCTCGAGTGTCAATAGCATTCAAATACAAAGAGGGGTTGGGACATCTACCAATGGCGCTGGTGCATTTGGGGCAAGCGTCAACTTAATGACCAACGATTACCAACCTAAGTCTTATTTATCCATGCAAAATAGTGCTGGCTCATTCAATAGTTTTAAAAACAATTTAATGTTAGGATCAGGATTATTGAACAATCATTTTACCATTGATGCAAGATTAAGCCAGATTAAAAGTGATGGATATATCGATCGAGCAAGTAGTGATTTGAAAAGCTATTTTATAAGTACAACCTACTGGGCGGACAAATCCTCACTAAGATTCAACTTGTTTAGTGGCAAGGAAAGAACTTACCAAGCTTGGTATGGTGTACCTCAAGAACTCATGGCAAGCAATAGGACATTCAATCCTGCAGGAACGGAAAAAACAGATGCTCCTTATGACAATCAAACCGACAATTATAAGCAAACACATTACCAATTGTTTTACAATAAAGCCATTAACAAGTTTTGGAAATGGAATACCGCTGTATACCTTACCACCGGCAAAGGCTATTATGAAGAATATAAAGCCGGGGTAGATTTTGGCGACTACAATATTGATATTACTGGTAAATCGAATGTACCGGCAGATCTAGTAAGAAGAAGATGGCTGGACAATCAATTCTATGGACAGATTGCTGCGATATCCTATCAAGACAGCTTAAATGATTTAACCCTTGGAGCAGCATGGAGTGCGTATGATGGATTGCATTTTGGTACCCTACCATATCTTTCAATGACACTTGTTCCTGCCAATTATAAATATTACGACAATGATGCCACTAAAAAAGAGGCAAGTACTTACGTTAAATGGGAAAGAAAATTAAATACACAACTAAGCAGTTATGTAGACTTACAATATAGAACAGTGAACCATCAAATGAATGGGTTTACAAAAAATGCTGGTTTAATGATTGACCGTACCTTCAATTTCTTTAATCCCAAAATGGGCTTGTCTTATCAAGCAAAAAGTATTTTATATTTTGCGAGTGTTGCTGTTGCCAACAAAGAACCCATTCGAGATGACTTTGAAGCAAGTGTAATAGAACAACCAAAAAGAGAGCAATTGATTGATTGGGAAGCTGGTTTTGAATTTAAAAAACCAACTTACGCCTTGAATGCCAATCTGTATTTTATGGATTACAAAGACCAATTGGTTTTGACAGGAAAAATAAATGATGTGGGCGCTTATACAAGAACGAATGTACCTAAAAGCTATAGAGCTGGTATTGAACTACAGTTAAAATACGCCTTCAATAAAAAATACAGTACCACCTACAGTGTAAGCTTAAGCCAAAATAAAATTAAATCATTCACCGAATTTATAGATGATTATGACCAATATACTCAAGTAGCGATTCAGCATAAAAATACATCCATCGCATTGTCGCCAACAATCAGTACCAATAGAACATTTAACTGGAAACCAAATGATAAATTGAGTGTCTTCTGGACAACTAAATATATCTCCAAGCAATACTTGGACAATACTCAAAACGAATCTAGAATTTTAGACTCCTACTTATTAAATGACATCAATGCACATTGGACAATACTCAATAAAGCTAAATTCAAAATGCTTTTACAGTTTTATGTCAATAATTTATTAGACGTTAGGTACGCACCCAATGGATATACTTATAGTTATATCTATGATCGCGCAACCACTACATCCAATAATTATTACCCAATGGCTGGAAGAAACTATTGGTTGAGTTTAAAAATTGATTTGAAATAACACAACACTACATTGAATAAAAAAGGTCCTGATGATTCAGGACCTTTTTTATAATATAAAGTGGTTAATACAACTTAATAAATTACCATCTTCTGTTTGGTTATTTTTTCTCTTTGTCTACCTTATTAATAAAATCAATCAAGCCTTTAAAATAAGTTTGTTGATCATCGTACATAGACATATGCGACCCTGTCGGACAAAGCAAATAGGTTCCATTTTGCACTTGCTTGGAAATCTGTTCCATCGCTTTGGGATCCATGGTATCAAATGCACCACCGATACTTAAAGTGGGTACTTTAATTTTAGCTAAATCAGCTGTTCTATCCCAATCCTTCAACACTGCATTCCCAACAACACCAAATTCAGAAGGGCCTTGCATTTTTAAATACAATGGATAATTCATTTTAGCAAAGGCACGTACTACTGGATCTGGCCAATTTGCTGGCGGTATTCTTAATACGTGTTCTGGATAATAATAATCATTAATCAACTTTAAATAAGCTGGATCTGTATATTGACCCTTAGCTTCAAAAGCCCTTATCTGCGCCAACACCTCCTTAGGCAATTGTGGGCCCAAAACATCATTTGCATATTTTACATATTCAGGGATTGAAGCCATCATATTAGAGATGATCAACCCTTTTAAGTTTTGTTGGTACTTTAATGCATATTCAATGGCTAGAATACCACCCCAAGAATGACCCAATAAATAAAAATTATTTGCATCTAACCCTAATGCAATTCTAACAGTCTCCACCTCTTCAACATAACGTTCTATCGTCCACAAACTACTATCATTAGGATTGTCTGAATAAGCAGAACCTAACTGATCGTAATAATAATACTCCACCCCTTCTTGAGGAAGAAAGGAATCAAAACATTCAAAATATTCATGTGTTGCACCAGGGCCTCCATGCAATAACAAAACCTTTTTTGTTGGGTTATTACCTACACGCTTGGTCCAAACTGTAAAGTCTCCCTTTGCTGTATGAATTGGAATGCGCTTCACACCACCAGATAAGATATCCGTTTTCCCTGTGGTATCATGATAATTTCCTTTTGAAGTTGTTGCAGTATCCTGACATGCAGACACTAACAACATTAAAAACAATCCGAATAATTGAAAGTTTTTTTTCATAAAATATTATTTT
>JBJOIU010000093.1:0-5291 GCA_046046935.1 Bacteroidota bacterium | reverse complement strand
ATACAGTGATAAAGCGAATAGCTTTAGGAAAGTATTGGTTGATAAAACCCAAGAAGTTCAGGTAGATTTATTTACACAAGGTGGATTAACAGAAGTGGCAAAAGCAGTTAAAGTTTTAGAGACATTAATTGGCGAAGTGACCAATGTTACTTTATTAAATTTAATAGAACAGGTATTACAAAAAACAGGCATTATACAAGCTGTTTTGAAGTCAGACAACAAAGCATTTGAATTAGAAATGATTACTAAATTCTTTGACTTTATCAAAGAAGAAACCCATAGACATCCAAGTTTGGATTTAAAAACCCTGGTTGAAATGCTGCATCTTATGCAAAGAGAAGGCATAAGATTGCCAATGCCAATCACCACAGGAGGCGCATCGGGTGTACACTTGCTAACCACCCATGGCTCCAAGGGTTTAGAGTTTGAATATGTTTTTGTTGCAGGAACCAACGCACATTTATGGGAAAAGAAAAGAGCGTCAAATGCAGTTGGCTACACATTACCAGATACTGTATTGACAAGTTTAGAAAATGCAGATGACAAAGAAGAATTAAGAAGATTATTTTATGTGGCAGTAACTAGGGCAAAGAAACATATACAAGTTTCTTTTAGCGCTAATAAAGCAGATGGTAAAGAAGCAGAACCTAGTCAGTTTATTATAGAAATGATAGAGGGTAAAGAAGCAACAATAGAGCGTAAAATACTGGACGAGCAAATTCAATTACAATATAAATTATTGCATTTGCAAACTGCTCCACAACCAGAGATTGCTCAATTAGAAGCAGATTTTATTGCACCTAAACTGGAGCATTTCACCATGAATGTTACTGCATTAAACAACTATTTAAAATGCCCATTACATTTTTACTATAACAGTTTAATTAGGGTTCCATCTGGTAAATCAGAAGCCACCACATTTGGATCTGCAGTGCATGATGCCTTGAATAAGTTATTTAGGAAAATGCAGGAAAGAAATAATCAATTTCCCGATATACAAGAATTAGTAGAAGATTTCAATTATTATATGCAAAGGCATAGAGAGGCATTTACGCAAGTAGAGTTTAAGAATAGAAAAGAACAGGGAGAAATGGTCTTAACCGATTATTATAATCAATATGTAGAAGGCTGGAATAAAGTAGTGACTACGGAATATAGAATCAATAATGTGTTATTAAAAGGCATTCCATTAAAAGGCGCTATAGATAAAATTGAATTTAATGGAAAGCAGGTAGTAGTGATTGATTATAAAACAGGCAGCGTAGAAAATGCCAAAGAAAAATTATTAGCTCCCAATGAAAAAAATCCATTGGGTGGAGACTACTGGAGACAAGCAGTATTTTATAAAATATTATTAAGAGGTCATCCAAAGAACTGGGAAGTAGAAAGGGCAGAATTTGATTTTGTAGAACCCAATAAGAAAAAAGCATTCGAAAAAATTGGTATTGACATTTCAGAAGCGGATATCACCACGGTAAGCCAGCAAGTTGTGGAGACTTGGGAGAAAATTCAGAATAAAGAGTTTTACAAAGGATGTGGCAAAGCAGACTGCCATTGGTGCCAATTTGTAAAAAGCAATGAATTGGCTGTTTCATTACACCAAATGGAGTCAGAAATAGACTAATTTTGCAAACTATGAAGCAGGCAGTAAAGCTATTCCCCTTTATTCAAATAATCTGTATAGGCTATCTATTACAGTTAGCCGTTGGATGTGCCAATATTGTACCGCCAGCTGGAGGACCAAAAGACACATTGGCCCCCTATTTAATAGCTGCTAAACCAACAGATTCTTCAACCAATGTGCAGCCCAAAGAAATTCTTATTGGATTTAATGAATATATCACTAGTGCAGATATTCAAAATAATTTAATTGTATCGCCAACAATTAAAACAACTCCTTTGGTAGATGTTAGACTGAATGCATTAAGAATAAGATTCAATGATACGCTTGCACCAAATACTACTTATAGTTTGCAGTTTGGCAATGCCATCAAAGACGTAAATGAGGGTAATATTGCCAAAGACTTTACTTATGTTTTTAGTACAGGTAATCAAATTGATACAGGTAGACTAGTTGGTAATGTAAAACTTGCAGAAACCGGTGCTGTAGATAGTAGTTTAATTGTTGTATTACATCCTGCAGGAAATGATACTGCTATATTTAAAAATAAACCATTATACTATACAAAATTAGATGGCAAAGGGAGATTTGAATTTAGATTTCTACCATATCAAAATTTTCAACTATTTGCTATACCTAATGACTATTCAAAAAAGTATGACGACAGTACCAAGTTATTCGCTTTTGTAGATAATATCATTAGCACAAAAGAAACCAGTGACAGTTTGCATTTATTTGCATTCCAAGCCTACAAAAAAACAGAAAAGAAAAAAACCAGTACCAGCACTTCTTCAAAAAAACAAACTGCTACAGGTTTAAGGTATAATAAAAGTATTGAAGGAAATGAGCAAGATATTTTAAAGCCAATTAGTTTACAATTTGACACTAAGATTATTTTAAACGATAGCTTTCCGATTCAATTAACAGACACTTTAAATAAATTAGTAGAAGACTACCAGATTAGTATAGATACCCTAACACAAACAGTACAAGTAAATCATAATTGGTTTCATGATCAAAAGTTTAAATTAATCATACCACAAAAAAGTATCACAGATAGTTTACGCAATAGTTTGGCAAAAACAGATACATTGAAATTTTCAATAAAGCCTGCCAGCGCATACGGTACAGTTCTTATTAGAACTAACGGATTTCAGCAATTTAAAAATCCTGTGTTATTGTTAACACAAGATGATAAAGTCAAATACAGCTACCCTATCACCCAACCTATCATTAGAATACCACTAATGCTTCCAGGAGATTTCATAGTGAAACTATTAGAAGACGATAATAATAATGGTACTTGGGACACTGGCGCATATGGCAAAACTAAAAAACAACCCGAAAGAATAATTTTAGTAGGTACCACCATATCTATAAAAGCAGATTGGGAAAATGAATTCAATATTGTATTAAAAAAATAATCATGCAATTACCCTCTACCCTACTAGAAAATGCCGTTGCTGCTTTTGCCAAACTACCCGGCATAGGCAAGAAAACTGCATTACGTTTGGTATTGCATTTATTAAAGCAAGACGAAGAAGTAACCATTGAATTTGGTGAAGTCTTGCAAAAAATGAGAAAAGAAATTAAGTTCTGTCAAAGATGTTTTAATATAAGTGATGGAACCATTTGTTCTATCTGTTCCAATTCAGGCAGAAGCAAAGAAATGATTTGTGTGGTAGAGAATATAAGAGATGTGATCGCGATAGAAAATACCCAACAGTTTAATGGGACTTATCATGTTTTAGGAGGAATCATTTCACCATTAGACGGTATTGGCCCAGATCAACTAACCATTGAGCCGCTCATCGAAAGAATCAAAAAAGACAAGGTAACCGAACTCATTTTTGCCTTAAATCCTACCATTCAGGGAGACACTACCATTTATTATATACAGAAAAAGTTGGCTGATAGCACTTGCAGGGTAACTACTATTGCAAGGGGTATCGCTTTTGGTGGCGAGCTAGAATATGCCGATGAAATGACCCTTGGAAAGAGTATCTCCAATAGGCAGCCCATTCAACAATACATAAAATAGGTTGTTATATATAAAATGACTAATTTTAATGTTCAAACATTGATATCAGACTTAAAGTATATTGTATGAAAAAACTATTAGTACTATCGGCATTGATTTGCTTAAGCTTGGGCTTATCTGCACAAAAAAATTATAGCAGTTCTGCTGCAGTGGTAAGATTCATTGCACAAGACGACAAAGACATAGATGCCATCAATAAAAAAGCGGTATGTCGTCTACAAGCTAATGGTGACTTGAGTTTCATTATGTTAATGAAAGACTTTGTTTTTGATATGGATAAAATGCAAGAGCATTTTAATGAAGAATATGTGGAGAGTGATAAGTTTCCAAGAGCCTTTTTTAATGGCAAGATTCAGAACTTTTCTACTGTCAATTTTAACAAAGATGGCAAATACCCTATTACCGTAGCTGGCAATATGCAAGTTCACGGGGTAAATAAAACCATGCAAACTAATGGCACTATTGAGATAATTGGAGGAAAACCTACGGCAACTGCCAAATTTGTTGTTACCCTGAAAGATTTTGGTATTGGCGGCTTACTCATCAAAATGGTGGCTGATAAAATTGATGTTGAAGTAACTGCAGCACTTCAATAGTATTTGGCTACAAGCTAGTTCTGTATTAACTTTGCTCCGCAACTGCAGGTGGGATTTGTTTATTGTTCAACCTGCCATCCGTAAGGAGAAAAGAACTAATAAACGATACACCAATCGATTCCCCTTTATTACAATCTCTCCTTAGGCAGCTGCATAAAAAAATATAGGTATGTCAATAAGAGAGGAACTTAAAAAAAGAATTTTAGTAATTGATGGAGCCATGGGTACCATGGTGCAACGTCATAAATTAACTGAAGAAGATTATAGAGGAAAGCGTTTTGCCGATTGGCAAAGCGATGTAAAAGGCAATAACGATTTGTTATGCATTACACAGCCTGAAATTATCACAGGTATCCATTTACAATATTTAGAAGCAGGTGCAGATATTATTGAGACCAATACTTTCAGTAGTACCTCTATTGCTATGGCAGATTACGATATGCAATCATTGGCATATGAATTAAATGTTGCTGCTGTTAAGTGTGTTAGAGCAGCTATTGATCAATACAAATCAAAGCATCCGAATACAACAGAAAAATATATCGCAGGATCTATAGGACCATTGAATAAAACATTGAGTTTATCACCTGATGTAAACAATCCAGGATACAGAGCAGTAACATTTGACGAAGTTGTGGAAGCCTATACAGAACAAATAAAAGGATTAGACGAAGCAGGTGTAGATGTATTATTAGTAGAAACTATTTTTGATACACTGAATGCAAAAGCTGCCATATTCGCTATTAAAGAATACTATAGAAAAATAGGTAAGGAAGAATTACCTATCATGATTAGTGGTACCATTACCGATGCATCCGGTAGAACTTTAAGTGGACAAACCTTAGAAGCATTCTATACTTCTGTAGCACATGCAAAACCATTGAGCGTAGGTTTAAACTGTGCATTGGGTGCGCAAGAAATGAGATCACATATTGAAGAACTTTCACAAATTGCCACTTGTTATACATCAGCTTATCCAAATGCAGGTTTACCGAATGCCATGGGACAATACGATGAAGCGCCACATCAAACA
>JBJOIU010000092.1:0-5514 GCA_046046935.1 Bacteroidota bacterium | reverse complement strand
GATTTTATATCAATATATTAACATTAAATAATATTGTAATATATATAAAATCACAAACGACTGATTTTCAATTGTCTATTTTTTTGATACACATTTTGCCTGTAGATATGTTGGTAATTCGGCTGTATGCACTCGACTCCATTTTGTAACTTCGCGTCAACTTTAATCGCTTAAGAAAATACTCCATGGAAATCACGGTAAAAACAGCCCAACAATTAAGACTTACAGAAGAAGAATTTGAGTTAATCAAACAAAAACTAGGACGCACTCCCAACTTTACGGAGTTATGTGCATTTAGTGGAATGTGGTCTGAACATTGTAGTTATAAAAACTCAATCAAATGGCTAAAGACTTTACCTCGTGATGGAGGAAGAATGTTGGTTGCTGCTGGTGAAGAGAATGCGGGCTTAATGGATATAGGAAATGATTATGGTGTGGTGTTTAAAATTGAATCGCATAATCACCCAAGTGCATTGGAACCTTTTCAAGGTGCTGCAACAGGTGTGGGTGGAATTCAAAGAGATATTTTTACCATGGGAGCTAGACCTATTGCATCTTTAAATAGTTTACGTTTTGGTAAATTAGACGATACAAAAACAAAAAGATTATTGGCTGGAGTGGTGCATGGTATTGGTCATTATGGAAACTGTTTTGGTGTACCTACTGTGGGTGGTGAATTATATTTTGAAGATTGTTATCATACAAACCCATTGGTGAATGCAATGAGTGTGGGTATAGTGAAAGCAGGAAAAACAGTGAGTGCCATTGCATTAGGTAAAGGCAATCCTGTATTTTTTGTTGGAAGTGCTACAGGTAAAGATGGTATTGGTGGTGCGAGTTTTGCTTCTGCAGAAATTACTGCAGACAGTGTGGAAGAATTGCCAGCAGTGCAAGTGGGCGATCCATTCCAAGAAAAGAAATTATTAGAAGCTTGTTTAGAAGTGATTGAAACAGGTGGTGTAGTGGGTATGCAAGATATGGGTGCTGCAGGTATTATTTGTTCTACAGCAGAAATGAGTGCTAAAGGAGAAGTAGGCATGCGCATCGATTTAGATAAAGTGCCAACCCGTCAACAAAATATGAAAGCTTGGGAATTATTATTAAGTGAGAGTCAAGAGCGTATGTTGATGGTAGTAGAAAAAGGAAGAGAAGCAGATGTATTGGCGGTGTTTGAGAAATGGGATTTGTCTTGTAGTAATATTGGAGAAGTTACAGATGATGGTATGTTGAACTTTTACATGCATGGTGAATTAGAAGCTTCTTTACCTGCTTATGAATTAGTTTTAGGTGGTGGTGCACCACAATATACTCGCGAGTACAAAGAGCCGGCTTATTTAGCAAAAGTGAATGCATTTGATATGAATACTGTTGCTGATACAGATAATTTAAAAGGTTCTGTTGAAGCATTAATTCAATTACCTAATATAGCTTCTAAGCGTTGGGTGTATACTCAATATGATAGTATGGTGGGTGCTGCCAATACTTCCACTAATGCACCAAGTGATGCATCTATTGTTTTGGCAAAAGGCACTGGCAAGGCATTAGCTATGACGGTAGATTGTAATAGTAAATATGTTTTTGCTGATCCATATAAAGGTGCAATGATTGCAGTGTCAGAAGCTGCAAGAAATATTGTTTGTTCAGGTGGTGAGCCGATTGGTGTAACCAACTGTTTGAATTTTGGTAATCCTTACGATCCTGAAGTATACTATCAGTTTGTTAAATCTGTAGAAGGGATGGGGGCTGCTTGTAGAAAATTCAATACACCAGTAACTGGAGGTAATGTAAGTTTCTACAATCAAAATCCTGATGGCCCTGTTTTCCCAACTCCAACTATTGGTATGGTAGGTATTGTGGAAGATATGAAAAACAGAATGACACTTGATTTCAAAGAAGTCGGTGATATCATTGTTTTATTAGGGGAACAAAGAAATGATATTGGCTCTTCAGAATATATTAATAAGTTAAAAGGCATTGCACATTCTACTGCTCCACATTTTGATTTAGAAGAAGAATATGCATTACAACAAGTAGTTGCCCAATTAATCAAAGATCATTCAATTCAATCAGCACATGATATAAGTGAAGGTGGTTTGATTGTGACTTTATTAGAGTCTGCTTATTTTAACAATAAAGGTTTTGAAGTAAGTTCAAATAACAGCACATTAAGAAAAGATGCATATTGGTTGGGTGAAGCACAAAGTAGAGTGGTCATTTCTTGTAAAGCTTCTTCACTTGCTTCTATTGAAGCTGCTGCTACTAAAGCAGGAGTTAAAGCTACAGTGCTAGGTACAGTAACGAATGGTACAGTAAAAGTAGAAGGAGAGGATTGGGGTAATATTAGTGTTTGGAAAAACCAATACGATACTGCAATTGAAAATAAATTAAAATAAGTATTGTTATTTCATGTCAAAAAAACCCACGATAGTAGTTACAGGAGCAGCTGGTTTTATTGGTTCTGTTTTTGTTCAATATTTAAATGAGCAAGGCATAGACAATTTATTGTTAGTGGACGATTTTGGTGTTGAAATAAAAAGAAAAAACTGGGAGTCTAAAAAATATACAAAAGCAATTGAGCGTCAAGCATTCTTGACTCAATTAGCTAATGACGAATTAAGGATTGATGCTATTGTGCATTTAGGTGCTAGAACAGATACTACAGAATTTGATTATGCAATTCATGAAGAATTAAATTTAAATTATTCAAAGTCTTTATGGAATTACGCAACTAATAAAAAGATACCATTTATATATGCGTCATCAGCTGCTACGTATGGAGCAGGGGAGCATGGTTATGATGATCGTCATGATATCGTCAATTCATTAGAGCCTTTGAATCCTTATGGTATTAGTAAAAATGAATTTGATAAATGGGCTATAGTGCAAGAAGAACAACCTATTGCTTGGGCTGGTCTTAAATTTTTCAATGTATATGGTCCCAATGAATCACATAAAGCTAGAATGGCTAGTGTGATTTTTCATTCATTCAATCAAATAAAGCAAACAGGCTTAGTGAAATTATTCAAGAGCCATAAGGAAGGATATAAAGACGGAGAACAATTACGTGATTTTGTTTATGTAAAAGATGTAGTAAAAGTCATTGGATGGATCTTACATCATATGTCCAATAATCAGTGGGACCCTACAAAAAATGGATTATATAATTTAGGAACTGGTAAGGCAAGATCTTTTTATGATTTAGCTGCTAATACTTTTAAAGCACAAGGCTTGCAACCCAATATCGAATTTATCGATATGCCATTAGACATTAGAGATAAATACCAATACTTCACCGAAGCCAATATGAGTAAGCTACGCGCTGCTGGCTATACCGCACCATTCTATACGCTCGAAGAAGGGGTCGCCGATTATGTTGCCAATTATCTTGTTCCCTCTAAAGGATATTAAAATCTAATGCGATTTTAAGAATGCAATAGCTTTAGCATAAGAATCTGCTTTTGCTTCAGCATTGAACGAAGGATTGCTTGGATTCGCAAAACCATGTCCAGCTTCATATCTGTTGACTGCTAAATTCTTGCCAGCATCTTTCATATTTTTCTCGAATGCATCAACCATTGCAGGAGAAGGGGACTGGTCTTTATTTCCAAAGAAGCCAATGATATCACATTGGATTGATTTTAATTTATCCATATTGGTTTCAGGTCTACCATAGTACATAATAGATCCTTTAGCTTGAGGTCCCGCAAGAATGGCAGTTTGCAAACTCCACATACCACCAAAGCACCAACCCACACTGTAAATACTTGCTTTTGAACCTGCATGTTTGATAGCGCCTTGAATAATTGCAGTCATTCTATTCATATCTGCACCACGCATTAATTTCATCGCACTGTCTGGAGTAGCAGCTACTTTACCATCATACATATCAACAGCCATGACATTGATATCTCCTAAATCTTGGAAATATTGATCGGCCTCCATTTTGATATTGTCGTTTAGTCCCCACCATTCTTGAATAACAATCAACCATTTATTGCTTTTCTTTTTTGCAGGAATAAAATAGGCATTGGCTTTATTTCCGTCAGCTGCATCAAATTGAATCATATTGCCTTTTAGGTCGGCTGGATTTACCACAATTGGATTAGGGTGCAAGCTGGCAAAAGCAGGTGTGGATGCTTCTATCTTATAAGCTTCTTGGGTTTCCATGTTTAGACATTCAATCACGGCTGCTTTTTCTACTGCAGGATATTGGGTCTTTTTCCATTCCCAGCTAGTAAAAGCGATGGCAAATAGGGTAAGACTTAAAAAAAGGACTGATTTTTTCATGATTTTTGGCTTTTGACGTGAAGATGTTCACTTTTATATAACATTTATAAACATTTATTGTTCAATGTAAAACCCATTTTGTAGGGGGCTTTTTTTCGCGTATTTTTGTATGACCTCTAAGAAATTTTCCTAATAAAAGACGGTCACATTAAAAAACCAATTGAATGGGTTTACCTCAATAGGCAACTATTGCTGGGATTCCTTTTTCAATATTATATGAATTTACAATTATGGCAAAGTATATTTTTGTTACCGGTGGTGTTACTAGTAGTTTGGGAAAGGGCATTATTGCGGCTTCTTTAGCCAAGCTTTTGCAAGCAAGAGGTATTAGTGCCACTATTCAAAAGTTTGACCCATATATTAACGTAGATCCAGGTACTTTGAACCCATATGAGCATGGCGAATGTTATGTAACAGAAGATGGTGCAGAAACCGATTTGGATTTAGGTCACTACGAGCGCTTTTTAAATACGCCAACATCTCAGGCAAACAATGTTACTACAGGTAGAATTTATCAAACTGTAATTAATAAAGAAAGAGCAGGTGAATTTTTAGGAAAAACCGTGCAGGTTGTTCCTCATATCACAGATGAGATTAAACATAGAATGTTATTATTGGGCAAAGATGGTAAATACGATGTGGTGATTACAGAGATAGGTGGAACTGTAGGTGATATTGAAAGTTTGCCATTTGTGGAAACGGTGCGTCAAATTCAATGGGAATTACCAGAAGAGGATGTGATGGTTGTTCATTTAACATTGATCCCTTATTTAAAAGCTGCAAAAGAATTAAAAACAAAGCCAACACAACATAGTGTTAGAATGCTTAGTGAGACTGGTGTGCATCCAGATGTGATTGTTTGTAGAACAGAAGAGCCATTGAATGATGATATCAAAAGAAAAATTGCTTTATTCTGTAATGTGAAGCCTGGAGCGGTTATTGAAGCTGCTGACGCTAGCACAATTTATGAAGTTCCATTGTTGATGCAGAAAGAAAAGTTAGATGAAATTGTTTTAAAGAAATTAAAAATAGAATCAACAATTAGTCCTGATTTAACTAAATGGAATACTTTTTTAACTAAGTTGAAAAATCCAAAGAGTACAGTGCAAATTGGATTAATTGGAAAGTATATTGAATTACAGGATGCTTATAAATCTATCTTGGAAAGCTTCATACATGCAGGTGCAATGAATGAAGTGAAAGTAAAAGTAGTTAACATTCATAGTG
>JBJOIU010000091.1:0-5549 GCA_046046935.1 Bacteroidota bacterium | reverse complement strand
ATACAGTAGTTGTCCTACTTTCTGGCCATGAAACGCTTTAGCAACATAAATGCGTTCTATCTCGAGTGCACTATTGTCTTTAAGTTCGGTTTGAGATGCGCCGAAATTGAGTTTTAAGTATCCTATTATTTCATCATTCAATGATGCTAAATAAAATAAAGAATTTGGATCCGTCAGTTCTGCACTTAATTTATCATGTGCGTAAGCTTCTTCAAGGTACTTGGCCATATTGTCGGCACTATTGCTTTGGGCAAAAGTTTCCGAAAATGTTTGTCTGCCAATTGCTTGTAATTGCTCAATATCTTGAAGGGCTATTTGATGAATATGTACCATTTTCCTAATATTTAGTCACTAAAGTACAAGCTTTGAGGTTATTTTTGTAAAAATTATCATGAAATATATTGTTGTTACCATATTGCTTTTATTCAGTTTATTGAAAATAAAACAAGTTACAGCTCAAAGAATTGATTTGAATCAAAAACAATATGAAGCAGTTGGCGTATTTGATGCTCTAATCAAAAATGGATTAGAAACTGTTTTAAGGGTTGTTAAAGATCCAAAAGTAATTGCAGTAGATGAGCCTACTTTTGTTAAAATACAAAATGTAGATTTTACAAATGGCTTAATCGAAGTTAAAGTGCTTAGTAAATTATTGCCTAATGCAGCTGATTCGGCAAGGGGTTTCATCGGCCTTGCTTTTCGAATCAACAATGACAACACTCAATTTGAAAGTATTTATATTCGACCTACCAATGGAAGAGCCAATGTGCAGCTTCGCAGAAACAGGGCCGTACAATATTTTTCTTATCCAGATTTTAAGTACAATGTGCTGAGAACAATCGCTCCAGGCATGTATGAAAGCTATGCCGACATGGGCTTGAACGAATGGATACAACTTAAAATAGAAGTGGCAAATAGCCAAGCAAAGTTGTACATAAACAACAGCAAACAGCCTGTATTGATTGTAAACGACTTAAAGCATGGCGCAAATGCAGCAGGAGCAATAGGCTTGTTTGTTGACATTGGAACAGAGGGCTATTTTAAAGACCTTGTTGTTATTCCTAAATAGTAAATTAATATTTATTTTGCACTAGTTTCAGCTACCCTAAATGTTACTATCTTTTGGATCAAATCCAGGGGCATTGGCTCATCGATTGGAAACTGCACCGAACCCTTACCTTGCTTATATTTTGAAAGTGCTTTCGTAAATTTTGCATGTCCACTAGGTGTTGCATAGAAACCAATATGTTTTTCGTAGGCAGCAAAATAGACCAATGGTTTTTTATTCAATTTAAATGCAGGCATTTTATAAGCAATTAGTTCAATTGCTTCAGGTGCATTTGCTTTGATGACTTTTCTGATTGCTTTTAAGTGTACTTGCGTTTTCTTGGGAAAGCTTTGAATGTATTCATCCACAGTTTGTATTGCATCTTTCATAATAAATAGTTGAAAAGGAGTAGGCTATTTTATCTTAATAGTTTGTAAGGTATTATTTAGACAATACTAAAATACTTATTTCAATTGAATTTCCATTTTCATTCACTAGCTCAACATGAGTTTGCTTCACCAATGGTTGTATTGCATTTACAAAAGGACTAGCCATGATTCTTTGAGGGGTTGAAAGAATGACAATTGTTCCTTCGGCAATCAATTTTGTAATCAATTGCAACAATCCATCAAACTGACTGGGGTTATAATTTACATCACTCAATAACACTACATCAGCATTGATTGAATCGGGCACCCTATTCCAATCCAATTCCATTGCTTGCACATTATTTAATTGAAGGTGCTGAATATTTTTCTCCAATAATTCAACTGCTTCTGGAGCGTAATCACTCACTTGAACTGAATTTGCGTAACCTGCAATCATGAAGCTTGGGAGCCCTAAACCAGCTCCAATTTCAAGCACATTTTTATGTTCTATCCAGATTGTGTTCGCTTTTAGATACTGAACCAATGCGATGGAAGATGGCCAAAGTTTAGCCCAATAGGGAAAGGGTTCGGCTGGATGATCGATTAATATTGCCTCGTAAACTTCCTTAACCTGTTCATAATCAGGAATGTAGATTGCCAATTCGGCACTAAATGGGGTTAATTGGAGAGGATAACGCATGCTAGATTGCAATGTTAGCTAGAAAATCCTTTATTTTTTTGGTTGGTATTTAAATACTTCATTACTTTGTAATTCAAAGTACTTTTAAATCAATTAAAATGGATCAACAACAAGAACAATTGGATGCACTCAAGGACATTAGGTCAATGATGGAGCGTTCCTCTAAATTTTTATCCTTAAGCGGCCTTGCTGGTATTGTGGTAGGGCTGATTGCAATCGCTGGGGTAATGGTTGCTTACACTTTCTTGGGTATTCAATTGACTGAGCCTGGCTATTATAATTTGATAGTGGATCAAAATGGCGTCCTGAATAACAACGTTTATCAGTTCTTATTTGTTGAACTTATTTTGTTGTTAGTCATCGCACTCGCAACAGCTATTTATTTAGCCATGCGTAATGCCTTGTCTAAAGGATTGCCAGTGTGGGATGCGACTGCAAAAAGATTATTAATCAATATGGCTATCCCATTAACTGCTGGCGCCATCTATTGTAGTATTCTTTTGTACCATGGTCATATTGCTTTAATTGCGCCTGCTACAATTATATTTTATGGCTTGTCCATTTTAAATGCAAGTAAATACACCATTCATGATATCCGTTCACTTGGTGTGCTTGAAATAGTGATTGGATTGATTGCCTCAATTTATGTAGATTATGGTTTACTCTTCTGGGCAATGGGATTTGGCGTATTGCATATGGTGTATGGTTTGTATATCTACTTTAAATACGAGAAGTGAAAAATTATATAGCAGATTTAAATAAAGCATTTGAAAGCAGGGTTAGATTAGGCATTATGTCTATTCTTCTTGTGAATGATATGGTTGATTTTGGCACATTGAAAGAGCAGCTACAATTGACAGATGGCAATATGGCCAGTCATTTAAGTGCACTTGAAAAAGCAGACTATATCTCCATTACAAAACAATTTATTGGCAAAAAGCCCAATACGACTTACGCTGTTACCCCTTCAGGAAAGAAAGCCTTTAGCGACCACTTAGATGCACTAGAAAAATTAATACAAAAAACAAATTAATAAATCCTTCCCCCTTTTTTTTAATAAACATACTACAATGCAAAACGAAATAAAAATCAATATCAACAATCCGAAAGAACTAGAAAAATTGTATCGTGATGACAAGACTTCTTTTGTAAATGCTTTTAATGCGGTTTATCAAGATGTGAAAGAACAACCTGCCGCGCAAATTTGGAACGAGCGAATCAATTTTACCCAAGAGGATCTAACATGGGGCAATAAGAACGAAATCATTTTTATTGTAGTTGCTGCAGTGATAAGCGGATTGATTGCTAAGATGCCTGGTTTCTTCGGGATGGAATATGATATTTATTTATCTAAGAATATTGGATTCGTTGTATTTCCCATGCTAAGCATGTATTTTGCTTGGAAACAAGGTGTTGCTATCAATAAATATCTATTACCTGCACTTATTTTCATAGGATCTGCTGTCTTTATAAATAGCTTGACCTACAATGAACAAAGTTCAACTTTTATATTAACGACTATTCACTTACCCATTTTTTTATGGACGGTGTTGGGCTATGCGTTTGTGGGTGGAGACCTTAAGGACAATCAAAAAAGCATCTCTTTCTTAAAATTCAATGGCAATTTCATTGTCATGACTGCCTTAATTTTCTTTTCTGGTGTATTGTTCACAGGAATTACGATCGGCTTATTTGAGTTATTAGGCATCGATATCAAGCAGTTTTACTTTGAACAAATTGCTGTTTGGGCATTAGGAGCTATCCCAATGTTGTCTACATATTTGGTTCAAAACAATCCTCAGCTTGTTAATAAAATTTCTCCTACAATAGCTCGTATTTTCACGCCACTTGTATTAATTACATTAATTGTATTCTTGTTTACCTTAATGTATACAGGAAAAAATATTTACAATGATCGTAATTTCTTGTTGTTGTTTAATGTTTTATTGATAGCTGTAATGGCAATCATCTTATTTTCATTGACTTCAATTATAAACAATGCAAAATCTAGGATTCAATTAATCATGTTGTTTAGTCTTTCTTTGTTAACCATCATTGCCAATGCGATCGCACTTTCTGCAATCGCATTTAGACTTGCAGAGTTTGGCGTTTCTCCCAACAGAATTGCAGTATTAGGTGCAAATTTGTTGATGTTTATACATTTACTATTTGTGTCTTTTGCTTTGGTTAAAAACTTAAAAGGAAAAGCAGGCATTCGCGAGATCGAAACTGAAATTGCTTTATTTATTCCAGCCTATGCAGTTTGGGCAGCATTTATCACCTTTGTAATGCCCTTTATTTTTAAATTTATTTAATTATCCTTCTACGTAGGCTTTGAAATTATCAAGAATGGCTTGCCATCCTTGCTTTTGAAGTTCTAAGCTATTGACTTCTTCTGGTTCAAATGTTTCAATGACTTTTGTTCCATCACCGTTTACTTCAAACAGGAGATTCATTTCACGTCCATCTTCTAAAAAGATCTGGATAGCGGATTGGTCTATAATTTTTGTAAAAGTGCCGCAGAAGTCAAATTCAACTGAACCATCTTTAGCTGCCATGATATAGTGAAACTCGCCACCAACTTTAAATTCACTACTCGCTTTTGGACAATGCCAATCATTGCTAGCATGATTCCATTGCATGACATGTTCTGGTTGGGTCCAGAATGTCCAAACTGTTGCTATAGGTGCTTCTATGTTGTTTTGTACTGTAATAGGATACATCATTGATTCGTTTAAAGTGAATGAGTTGTTTGAATAGTAATTAATGAATAGCAATTAATAAGTATCATCATTTATTTCGAGCCAATAGCCATCAGGGTCTTGTAACCAAATCTGATGTACGCCGTCTACTCTGGTGGTGACTGCATTCTTTTTGCCTGCCACATCCTCCCATGTCCAGTTTGCAGCAGCTAATTTTCCTATAAAATCTTTAAAATTAGGTACTGTGAAACAGGTATGTTGATTCTTGTAATATGCTCTTTTTTCAGTTGCGCCTTGAATCACATGCAACATGGAATGTGCGCCAGTACTATACCAAATATGTTTACCATCATGGAAGGGTTCCGGTACAGTATCTAGTCCTATTAGATTGGTATAAAATGCTGCCGATTGTTGAATATCTACCACATAGATAGCGGTATGGTTAATATGAACTTTATTTTGCTGTGCTTGAACATGAAATATACAGAGACAAATGAAGCTTATTAAAAGGCAATATTTTTTCATAATGGAGATTTTGGTGCTTAGATGGCAACTTTGCCCAGTCCAGGTTAAATATATTTAAAATTAACTATTATTTCTAGGCTGACATGATTAAACTCACTTGATCTTTACTTGTCTAAGTTTTAATTGTAAACCATATTGCTTATTTTAGCAATACTTTAGATTTATTAATAACAAAAGACACAATAGTCAGTAAAATTTCTTTTATG
>JBJOIU010000090.1:0-5610 GCA_046046935.1 Bacteroidota bacterium | reverse complement strand
TTGTGTAGAAAAAATAGTTACTGCTGGTTTAGCAAATGATTATACAATTTTCTTAACAGCAGATCATGGTAATGCAGATTTTATGACGAATGAAGATGGCAGCCCTAACACAGCCCATACCTTGAACTTGGTTCCATTATTTGTAATTGACAAAGAATGGAAAGGTGCATTAAAATCAGGTAAGCTAGGCGATATTGCGCCAAGTATTTTAAAAATGATGGACATTAGTATACCAAAAGAGATGACTGGAGAAGTACTCCTATAAAGTACTAGCAAAAATGAAAATAAACAAAGCAACTTATTTAATATCTAGTCCAAGTTTTGATCTCTGTCCAAAATTACAGGCACCAGAATATGCTTTCATTGGAAGAAGCAATGTAGGCAAGTCATCTATCATTAATGCTATTGTTCAGCAAAAGAACCTTGCAAAAACCTCAGGCACTCCAGGAAAAACGCAATTAATCAACCACTTTGAAATCATTAGTAATAGTGGTGCCAAAACATCAGACAAATGGTATATTGTGGATTTGCCTGGATATGGTTTTGCAAAAGTTTCACAAAGTAGCAGAAGAAGATGGGAACAAATGATAGAGAATTATTTAAGAAAGCGACCTAACCTTTGCAGGGTATTCGTTTTAATAGATAGCAGACACTCCCCACAAAAAATAGATTTAGAATTTATTGAACAAATGTATCAATGGGAGATCCCTATTACTTTAATCTTTACCAAATCAGATAAAGAAAAACCAGGCGTTGTGACAAGAAACGTAAAAGCTATGATGGATACGCTTAAAGAAAACTTTGCTTTTCTTCCAGAAGCTTTTGTTACTAGCGCAGAAAAGAAAGAAGGTGTTGCAGAAGTAGTTGCCTGCTTAGATAGATACAATCAATTATACAAGGAAGACTTAGAAGACTCAAAATAAATTATGAAAATACTTTTCAAATACATCCGCCCTTACAGGCCATTGGTATTATTGGCTTTTGTTTTAGCAGCCATCAACCAGACTTTCTCTTTATTCGATCCAATGATTTTTGGAAAACTAATTGATGGATTTGCTAAAAGTCCATTTTTAGATGCCAATGGTCTTGAGAGAGATCAATCAGCATTTTTGAAAGGTGTTGGGAATATGTTATTACTACTAATAGGCACTGCAATGGTTAGTAGAATTGCTAAAGCATTTCAAGACTATGTCGTAAATGTAATTATTCAAAAATTTGGTGCCGCTTTATTTACGGACGGATTAAGGCATTCAATGCAATTACCTTACCAAGCTTTTGAAGACCAAAGAAGTGGTGAAACATTATCTATCTTAACTAAAGCTAGAGCAGATTGCGAAAAGTTCATTAGCTATGTGGTGAATGTATTGTTTGGTATCATAGTAAGTGTAATTTTTGTGAGTATTTATGCTACAAGATTACATTGGTCTATTATCCCTATTTATATTGGTGGGGCAAGTATGATTGCTTATGTTACCAATTTATTAAGTAAGAAGATAAAGTCTATTCAAAAAAATATTGTCAAAGAAACTACTACCCTAGCTGGTACTACTACCGAAAGCTTAAGAAATATCGAATTGGTTAAAAGTTTAGGTTTAACTACTCAAGAAATTAATAGACTGAATAATAATACCTATAAAATTCTTGCTTTAGAGCTTAAGAAAGTAAAAAACATTCGTTCTCTTAGTTTTATACAAGGAACAATGGTAAACGCTTTAAGACAAGTGATTACTTTTACTTTAATGTGGTTAATATTCAAAGAAATATTAACAGTGGGTCAATTAATCTCTCTACAATTCTATAGCTTCTTCATTTTTGGGCCATTACAAGAAATAGGAAGTATTATTATGAGCTATAGAGAAACCGAAGCCTCTTTACAAAACTTCGAGGCTTTAATGAATAAACCAACCGAGCAAACACCTGCAAATCCAACCAATGTTGGCAATATTGAGCAGTTGGCTTTTCAAAATGTAGGCTTTCAACATCAAACTGCTAATTTCAAAGCTATTGATAATATCAACTTTGTTGCCCAAAAAGGTGAGACCGTTGCATTTGTTGGACCATCTGGTGCAGGAAAAAGTACCTTAGTCAAACTATTAGTAGGTTTGTATACCAATCAAGAAGGAGCAATTTTAGTAAACGGAATTGACACTCATCAGATTGACATGAATGCACTTAGAAATCAAATTAGTTTTGTAACACAAGACACTCAATTATTTGCAGGCACTATCAAAGAAAACCTTGCCTTTGTAGCTCCTGAAGCAACAGATGCCGAGATGTTAGAAGCTTTAACCAAAGCAAGTTGTAGCAATATTCTAGATAAAGGCGGCAATGGTTTAGCTACAGTGATTGGAGAAGGTGGATTAAAATTATCTGGTGGAGAAAAACAAAGATTGTCCATTGCTAGAGCTCTTTTAAGGCATCCTCATTTATTAATATTTGACGAAGCAACTTCTAGCTTAGACAGTATAACAGAAGAATCTATCACAGATACTATTAGAGAACTTTCTACAGAAAGAGAACAAATTACCATTATGATTGCACATAGATTGAGCACTATCATACATGCTAATAGAATATATGTTCTTGAGAAGGGTAAAGTTATTGAAGAAGGCACCCATCAAAGTCTATTAGAAGAGAAAGGTTTGTATTATGCAATGTGGAGACAACAGATTGGAGAAAGAAAATCTAATTAAGTTGTATTACTCAATAATAATTAGCTAAGTATACTTAATTGATTATTCTCTTTCAAACTTCTTTTTCAAGTATTCCATTACTGAAGGGTCTTCTAATCCTTCCATATCGCTTAATTCTAATTCGATAGCCTTAGTACTCAATCGAATTTCAATTAAAGAAATAGAGATGGAAACACAGAAAGTGATTAAACTAATCCCAAACACAAATTGAGCAACCAATTGGTATTGTATATAAATAAAGAACATGGATACAATAGACAGTAATAAAGAAGCAACACCAAATGTCTGCATACTTTGAATCAATTTGATTCTGTATTTAAGGTTCTTGATCTGTCCGAAAATGATATGCCTTTGCTCTAATTGATTGTATTTGTCATGTAATACCCTCACTCTATTAGACAATGCTAGAAATCGATTGGTATAAGCCAGCATGATTAAACTGATGGCTGGAAATAAAAGGGCAGGTATATTAACAGATAATTCCATACCCCAAAAATACTTCATATTTTTGCCCTTACTCACATGGAAAGAGAAATTTTCAAAAAAATACAAGCCAGCTTGCCACAAGAACCTGGGATTTATCAATATTTTGATGAAAAAGGCAAGCTTTTGTATGTGGGTAAGGCAAAGAATTTAAGAAATAGAGTAAGCTCCTATTTCAATTCCAACCAACATAGTTTAAAAACAATCGAGTTAGTTCAGAAAATTCAAGATATACAATTCACCATTGTCGACTCAGAACATGATGCATTTATCTTAGAAAACGAGTTAATTAAAAATTATCAGCCTAAGTATAATATCAATTTAAAAGACGATAAGACCTACCCTTATATTGTTATCAAGAACGAGCCATTCCCAAGAGTCTTTTTAACCAGAAGAAAAATCAAAGATGGTTCTACTTATTATGGCCCCTATACCCATGTATTTGCAGTAAGAGAATTAATAGATCATATCAAACAAAGTATTCCCTTAAGAACCTGCACCCTCCCTCTAACAAAATCGAATATCGAAAAAGGTAAATTCAAAGTCTGCTTGGAATATCATCTTGGCAACTGTAAAGGACCTTGCCAAGGATTACAAACATTGGCAGAATATGAGCAATCCTTAGAACAAGTAACGCATTTATTAAAAGGCAATGTAAAACCTTTGATTGCTGGTTTACATAAACAGATGCAGGCAGAAGCTGCTGCATTGGCATTTGAAAAAGCAGGATTTACCAAAAAGAAAATTGAAGAACTAGAACAATATCAAACAAAGTCTGTTGTGTACACTAAACAACAACATCCTATGGATGTATTTAGTATTGCTCATTTTGAAGACCAGGCTTATGTAAACTACTTGATGGTTCAAGAAGGTAGAATTATTCAAACCCATATGCTACCATTAAGTATTCCATTAGAAGAAACAAAAGAAACCGTATTGGCATTTGCCATTCATTATTTCAGATCTAATCTAGCATCTATTGCAACTGAAATTATAGTACCATTTGAGCCAGAAGATACAATACCTAATGTAAAATATACTATTCCTAAACTTGGAGAGAAAGAACAATTATTAGCACTTTCGCAGAAGAACGCAGACTATGCATTAAAAGAATGGAAGCACAAACAGGCTTTATTATTGGTGACTGAAACTAGTCCTAATTTAGTACTAGAAGAAATGAGGACGGCATTACATTTACCAAACCTGCCAGTGCATATTGAATGTTTTGACAACTCTAATTTTCAAGGAGCTTATCCGGTTTCTGCAATGGTTTGTTTTAAGAATGGGGTGCCTAGTAAATCCGACTATAGAAAATTCAATATCAAGACTGTAGTAGGCATCAATGACTTTGCCAGCATGAAAGAATCTGTCTATAGAAGATACCATTCTGTTTTAGCTAAGAACCAGACCCTGCCTCAATTAATTATTATTGATGGTGGTAAAGGCCAATTAAATGCTGCATTAGAAGCTTTAACAGAATTAGGTATTCAAGATAAGGTTACCATGGTAGGCTTAGCCAAGAATTTGGAAGAGCTTTTCTTTGTAGGCGATAGTAATTCGGTCTTATTAAACTGGCACAGTGAAGCTCATAAACTCATTAGAAATATAAGAGACGAAGTACACCGTTTCGGTATTCAGTTTCACAGAAGCAAGCGTTCAAAAGGTGCATTGGAGACTGGCTTAGATCATATTGCTGGTATTGGACCAAAAACCAAAGAATTACTATTACAGTATTTTAAATCTACTAATAAAGTAAAGAAAGCCAGCCCGGCACTACTTACTGAAATTATTGGTGCACAAAAAACAAAAATTCTTATAGAAGCTTTCGCAAAAGAAAGCGATTAGTACACCCAACGCTCTTGTTCGTAATTAAATATCTTTTGTCTTATTTTTTCTCCTTCAATTAAACGTCTAATTGGGTCTTTATACAATGCATTCAAAGGTTTATCATTGTAGTTATCAAGGGTTGATTTGATAATATAGCCATTGAAGAATTTACTTTCAAACAATTCCTCCCAAGTAATTCTGCTGGAGAAGTTTTTAGGATTGTATACTTCGTTACGAGCCAAAATAGGTCTTAAATCAGGATAGTATATCCAGAATAAAGGACGCTTAATGACTTTGTCTCTAATTTGAATAGAAGCTACTGGAGCAATACCAATAATTCTGCAATACATTCTACTTGTTTTGCTATCGAAAATATATTGTTCTTTCAACCTGAATGTATAAATAGAATCTGGCTGAGGAGCTAATTTGGTATTGTAAATTACAGAAGTATCATACACATTAGGATTGTCCACATTTTGCACCAATTGGGTATCTAATGTACCTTTTAAACTTGCATTAATCTCATCCATGCTTAATGGCGTTGTGAAACGATCATCTTCTGCGCCAAATGCGGTGATACCCTCTTTTTCAATAGCTCTTAATAAGA
>JBJOIU010000089.1:0-5764 GCA_046046935.1 Bacteroidota bacterium | reverse complement strand
CGAGATGTCAAATATATTCGAAAAAAGGCTATTTGGGTCTAGATTTGGGCATTTTTTTTAGATTTCCTTAACATTTCCAGCTTTCGATACATTATTATATAGTAACATACTCATCTATTAATTGCCATTTTTTATACTAAATTATTGATAATCAAGTATTTGTATAAATAAAAGGCATATATACCCTTTCTTGCAAGAAAAATCAGTTAAATTGCTATTCAGTAAAAACTAACAGTTATGAAAAAGCTTATTTTATTGGTCATTGCCCTTGGAGGCTTAGCCACATCAAATTTATTCGCACAATCTCATGGTGCTGATACCGCTTACCCCACTAAAGTATTAGGAAGATGGGATATCACGATCCAAAAAGATGGTAAAGAATTGCCTTCTTGGCTGGAAGTGCGTCACTCAGGTAGAGAAACCATGGTGGGTAGATTTGTCTATGAGTTTGGTAGTGCTAGACCTGTCGCACATGTAAAATATGCCAATGGAAAATTTAGTTTCTCCATACCTCCTCAATATGAACCAGGATTACGTTATCAGGATTTTGAATTTAATTTAAATGGAGATGATCAATTATCGGGCACTATGGTGTACACAGATGGTAAAACTTACAATTGGACAGCTGTTAGAGCACCCAAATTAAAAAGAACTACTGCACCTATTTGGGGACCAGCTATTAAATTAATCAATGGCAATGATATTACTGGATGGCATGCCAGTGGCCCTAATCAATGGATTGTAGAAAACGGCATTTTAAGAAGTCCGAAATCAGGATCCAATATTATTACAGATCAAAAATTCAACGACTTCAAGTTACATATCGAATTCAAATATCCTAAGGGAAGTAATAGTGGAGTGTATTTAAGAGGAAGATATGAAGTGCAAATTGAAGACAATAAAGGCAAAGAACCATTAAGTACTTATTTAGGTGGCTTGTATGGATTCCTACCTCCTTCTGATATGGTAGCTAAAGATGCTGGCGAATGGCAGAGTTACGATATTACTTTAATTGGAAGAATGGTAACCATTGTTTGCAATGGCATTACTGTTATTTCTAATCAAGAAGTTCCAGGTATTACTGGCGGGGCATTGGATAGCAAAGAAGGAGAAGCTGGTCCAATTTATTTACAAGGAGATCATGGTCCTGTTGAATTTAGGAACATCATTATTACGCCTGCGAAATAGCAAAGGTTGCGAAATAAAAAAGGAGTCTCTTTCGAGACTCCTTTTTTATTTTAATAAGACTACCAAAACCTAATATACATAGCCATTACAAATCCAAGCACGATTACAATCATTGCAATACTTGCTTTAGATAATTGGTATTTTGTATGGTCTTCGATTAAATCATTAGAATGTGTTTGGCCTTTAACATCCAATAAACTAATAATGATTATTAGTAATGTTGTAAAGAAGAATACCCAACCCATTTGAATTAAATAAGGAATTTCAAAACTACCCGATGCAGTTGGATATGCAGTGTATAAAATAGTTTCATTCCCTAACATAGAAGGCAAAAACTTATCGAATAAAATAGACAAGATAACACCCACAATGATTCCCGAAATTGCCGCTCTCGATGTAGTTTTCTTCCAGAAAAATCCTAATAAGAAAACAGGAAAAATAGCAGGGGAAATATAACCTGTATACTTTTGAATAAATTCAAATCCGCCTTTACCACCAATACCTAAAGTATCATTCCAGTTGATAATGATAGCAATGATTAAAGAAATGATAATCATGATACGTCCAGTAGATACAGTCTTCGAATCGCTCGCCTCTTTATTAATATACTTTTTATAAATATCTAAAGAATAAATAGTTGAGATACTATTAGCCTTACCTGCTAAAGAAGCAACAATTGCAGCAGTTAAAGCCGCCATAGATAAGCCTTTTAAGCCTGTAGGTAAAAAGCTTACTACAGAAGAATAAGCGTTATCCTGATTTAATACTCCACCTGACATCATTTGCTCTTGCAATGCACCATTTTGATACAATACATAGGCAGCAATACCTGGAACAACCACTAATAAAGGCATCATTAATTTTAAGAAAGCTGCAAATAAAATACCAGTTCTAGCAGTTTTTAAATCTGCCCCTAAAGCTCTTTGTGTGATATATTGATTACATCCCCAATAATTTAAATTAGCAACCCACATTCCAGCTAACATCATTGCAATACCTGGTAAACTTGAATAATCTTCTATTTCTTTTTGAGTAGAGTTAGCAGTTGGTTTATCAAAGATCATATTAAAATGATCAGGTGCTGCTTTGACTAAATGTTGTAATCCTGCTAATGCATTATGACCATAACCAATTTTTTCAGCTACTACGGTCAATGCTATATAAGAAGTGATTAATCCTCCAATGGTTAATACCAATACCTGTATAACATCGGTGTAGCCAATAACTTTCATACCCCCAAGTGTAATGAACAAAGCGAAAACTGCTAAACCGATCATTATTAAATGAAAATTAGCACCCCCTGTTAAATTATTGATGGCTATAGCACCTAGATATAAAATAGAAGTAAGATTCACGAATATGTATAAGAACAGCCAAAAGATAGCCATGATCATCGCCACTGTTTCATTATACCTTGTTTTCAAAAACTGTGGCATGGTATAAATCCTGTTCTTCAAATAAACAGGCATAAAAAAAACCGCTACAACCACCAATGAAATAGCAGCCAACCATTCATAGGCAGAAATAGCTAATCCTAATCTAAATCCATTACCACTCATTCCAATAAATTGTTCAGCAGAAATATTAGATGCAATTAAAGATGCACCAATGGCCCACCATGTTAATTGTCCTTCCGCTAAAAAGAAATCTTGGGTATTGGCATTAGCTGTTTGTTTTCTTTTGTAGATCCAAAATCCATAACTAGAAATCAATACAAAATACATGACAAATACTAAGTAATCATAGGTTTGTAATCCTTGTGGCATAATCGTTAAGTTTGGTTCTTAAAAATAAGGCTTAAATAGGAATTAAAGTGTATTTGCCTATAAAAAGCTGATGAAGATTATATTTAGTTATACGTGCTTATTAGTAATTTTATACAACAAGTAATAAATATGAATACTCATTTTAATAATTTCAAAGAAATCATTACCAACTCAATAAAGTTTAAATTCTTTTTATTAACCAAATTACCTGCTGCATTTTTTGCAGGACTTTCAATTAAAGAATTTAATGCTAATCATTGCATCGTTCGTGTCAAACATTCTTGGTGGACACAGAACCCCTTTAGATCAATGTATTTTGCAGTAGAGGCAATGGCTGCAGAAATGGCAAGTGGTATGTTGGTTTTTGGACAGGTATATAAAAGACAGCCATCTATAAGTATGTTAGTGGTTAAAATGGAAGTGGACTTTGTAAAAAAAGCAACAGGTGTAATTCTTTTTAGCTGTGAAGAAGGTCAAAAGGTCCAAGATCAAATCAATCAATCCATTCAAGATGGTGAAGCCAAAACTTTTATTTGCAATTCTACAGGTAAAAACGAAATGGGTGAAACAGTGGCCGTGTTCAATATAACTTGGAGTGTAAAAGCAAAAAAATAATTATGACAAAAAAAACTCTTCTCCTCGAACACCCTATTATTCATTATCAAGAAAATGAAGACAAGTTAATTGATCAAACTATTTCGCTTGGCTTAGGTACATTATCTGATAGTGGTGCTCTTTGTGTGAATACGGGTAAGTTTACAGGAAGAAGTCCTGAAAATAAATATTTTGTAAAAGATGAGATTACTGCTACAACAATAGACTGGGGAGGATTCAATCACCCCATTGAACAATCAGTTTTTACTCAATTAAGAGAAAAAGTTAAAAAACATTTAGATACTCAAAAAGAAATATGGATTAAAGACGTTTTTGCTTGCGCAGATCCAGTTTATCAAATTGCTTTAAGGGTTTATACAGAATTACCATGGGCTGCTTTATTTGTAAAAAATATGTTTATCGAAGTAGCGGAAAATACATTAAAAGAATTTTCTCCCGAATGGACCATACTTCATGCGCCAAGTTTTTTAGCAGACCCACTAATTGACAAAGTAAAATCTCCAAATTTTGCGATCATATGTTTTCATCACAAAGAAATAATTATTGGGGGTTCTGGCTATACAGGTGAGATTAAAAAAGGTGTTTTCTCCATTTTAAATTTTATACTTCCATACTATAAAAATGTATTAAGTATGCATTGTAGTGCGAATTTGGGAAAAGATGGAGACACTGCTTTGTTTTTTGGACTAAGTGGAACTGGCAAAACAACATTAAGCGCAGACCCAAATAGAAGATTGATAGGAGATGACGAGCATGGTTGGTCAGACGATTCGATATTTAATTTTGAAGGCGGTTGTTATGCAAAAACTATTAAATTAAATAAAGAGAACGAGCCTGATATTTTTGGTGCCATTAAAAAAGGAGCTTTATTAGAAAATATAAAATTCTTTCCAGGTACAAATAAAGTGAACTATGATGATGCAAGTATTACTGAAAATACTAGAGTGAGTTACCCCATCCATCATATACATAATATTGCCCATCCAAGTTTGGGGGCTGCTCCAAAAAATATTTTCTTTTTAACCTGTGATGCATATGGTGTGTTGCCCCCTATAAGCAAATTAAATAGTGATCAAGCCATGTACCAATTTATTAGTGGCTATACAGCAAAAATTGCAGGGACAGAAGAAGGCATTAAGAGCCCTAAAGCTACATTTAGTGCATGTTTTGGTGCACCTTTTCTGCCATTACATCCTAATGTATACGCAGGTTTATTGGGTAAAAAAATGCAAGAACAAAATTGTCAAGTTTGGTTAATTAATACCGGTTGGACCGGTGGACCATATGGCGTTGGAAATAGAATGTCTTTAAAAGATACCAGAGCAATGATTCAAGCAGCATTAGACGGTAGTTTAAATAAAATGAATTTTGAAAACTTTGACATCTTTAATTTTCAAGTGCCTACAACAATAGAAGGAGTAGATTCCAAAATTTTACAGCCTAAAAATACTTGGGCAGATAGTTCAGCATATAATAAAGCACTTAATGATCTAGCCCAATTGTTTATTAATAATTTCAAACAATTTGAAACAGGTGTAAGTGAAAATATTAAACTTGCAGCACCAGTTTTGAAATAAGTGAGCGCTTACACTAGATAATATTAACTGATCTAAGTAGACAGATTTAATTACTTGACTTTAATAATTTTTTGAATATTATTTATTTCAGTCTCCGTAATAAAGTATTCAAAGAATCTTTTATCGTCTACTTTTCTTACACTACTAATTAATAATATATTATCCTGTGTAATAAATTGGTATTTGTCATTCACTGAATTAATCACATCGCTACGAACTTTTTTCTGTAAGCCTATATTTTTGTCTTTAATTCCCAAAACATGATTCATTTGATGTATTTCTACTTTATTTCCTTTTTTGTTTTCCTCCAACAACAATTCGATTAAAGTAAGTTCTACTCCAGCAAATGCTTGCTGAATAGAGTCTGTCTTCAGCATTTTTAATTGAGCATTTTGCAATCTTGATTTGATTTTTCTCTTCAATAAGAAATAAGACAATATAGCTATTGCCATAAGCATGATTAGCCCAAAAACAAAATAATACATTGTATAGTCAATAGTCCAAATTGGGTAATCTAATTCTACAAAGTCATGTAAATCTAATATCCAGGTTTTAAAATTTTGTTCAGATTCATTATAAATATAAATTACCCCTTGATGATACAAGACAGGGACGTTC
>JBJOIU010000088.1:0-5913 GCA_046046935.1 Bacteroidota bacterium | reverse complement strand
ACGGAGCCAATCACTAAAAAATCTTTATTAGAGTTTAATGCGTATTTAAATCAGAATAATAGCGCTACTAGCAGAAAAGTTTTTGATAAAAATGTAGGTAATAATCAATACGATTTATTGAATAATAGATTGACCAACGAATTCAGCAGTGAGTATACATATGCTGGGGGAGGAATGAATTTTAGATTAAATCAGAAAAAATATAATTTCTCTACAGGATTCTCTCTACAAAATGCGATGCTAAATGGAGTGAATACAAGTACCAATACAAAGATTAATCAAGAGTTTAAAGATATCTTGCCATCTGCGATGTTCCAATATAATTTTTCTCAAACTAAGAATTTTAATTTCAATTATCGAACCTCTACCAATCAACCTTCTTTGACACAATTGCAACCTGTATTAGATCAAAGTAATATCAATAACCAAACAATAGGTAATCCTAATTTGAAAAGAACGTATAATCATAATATTAATATTAGATTCTTCTCTACCAAAATATTGGCACAAAGAAATTTCTTTGCCTTATTGAATGCGCAGATTGCTAATAATTCTATTGTGAATTATGATAGCATTTTACCAACTAGACAAACTTTATCAAAGCCTGTGAATGTGAATGGTGTTTATCGTATTAACGGTAGTGTGAACTATGGCTTTGGGGTTAAGAAATTATACTCAAGGTTTAATTTTGGATTTAATGGTGGTTATAATAATAACGTGAACTATGTCAATGGCATTTTAAATACGACAATCATTAAATCTGTTGGCCCTAGTATTAATTATACTTTTTCTTTGGATGAAAAAATGGACTTGAATATATCTGCTAGACATAATTATAATATTACTAATAATGCTATTAATGCAGCCTTGAATACTAATTATGTATCTAGAATTTATAGTACGGACTTAACTAATTATTTGCCAGGTGGTTTTGTATTAAACCAATCTTTGAATTACACTATTAATGAAGGTAGAGCGGCTGGATTTAATACTGCAGTGCCAATTTGGAATGCAAGCTTGTCTAAGTTCTTCTTGAAAAACAAAAGAGCAGAATTAAAATTGAGTGCATTTGACCTGTTGAACAGAAATATTGGAGTATCAAGAAATGTATCTCAAAACCAAATCGTTGACCAATCTTACAATGTAATTAATCAGTATTTCTTAATTGGATTTACTTATAGTTTACAAAAATCAGGTTTAGGTAGCGGAGGCGGTCCAAGAGTAATGACGATGAGAATGAATTAATCAAAAATGTATCTTTAAATATTATAAATCACCAACAATGAAAAAAATAGTTTTTTTTGTATTGCTTCTCACTAGCATAAGTATTGGAGTAATGGCTCAAATGAAAGAAGGTAAAATTAGTTACGAGCGTAAAGTAAACATGCATCGTTTTATTACTGACCCTGAAATGAGAGCTAGAATTCCAGAATTTAGAACAGACAAATTCGAACTACTATTTACAGAACAAGCAAGTTTGTTCAGAACAGTAGTGGATGAAGAAGCGCCAGATCCATTTGCAAGTAATGGTGGTGATAGAGGTGGCCCAAGATTTATGATGCGTATGCCAGAGACATCAACTTATACAGATATCAATGCGCAAATGCAATATGAGTCAAGAGCAATGTTTGAAAAAACTTTCTTAGTAATTGATTCTTTAAAGCAAAATAAATGGAAAATCTCTGGAGAGACTAAAACTATTGCTAATCACTTATGTAAAAAAGCAACTACAATGATTGCACAAGCTCCTCAAATGCGTATGCGTTTTGGCAATGGTCCAAGAGCTGCAGAAGATACTGTTGCACCAAAACCAAAAGAAGTAGAGTTAGTAGTTTGGTACACTGAAGACATACCAGTTTCTGTAGGACCAGATAATTATGCTGGTTTGCCAGGTGCAATTCTAGAAGTGAACACAGATAATGGTGCGAATACTATTTCTGCAACTGAAGTGTCTACAAAATTTCCAAAGAAAGAATTAGTTCAACCTACAAAGGGAGACAAAATGAATAGAGTGCAATTCCAAGATGCAATGAAAAAAATCATGGAAGATATGCAAAGAGGTGGTGGAATGGGTGGTATCAGAATTAACAGAGGTTAAAAATCTGTATTCTACCATAACTGGTATTTCCAACCAATGACAATGCTGCGTGGCTCCCCTATATAGTAGGAGTACGCAGCATTTCCTTTTACACTAAAGTTCTTGGTAGCCATAGTTGAATAATAACTATTCGACAAGTTCAATACATGTATCCAAAAGGTATTTTTCTTTATAGTATAGTTGGTTCTAAAGTGCAGGACATCAAATCCCGGGTATTTTGTCTCGTTAATTTCATCCATAAAATAGCTGGATTGATGTTGCCATTCTATGCTGCTATTTAATTTCTTACTCCAATAAATTTGTATACTCGAATTTGCCCAAAAATTTGGAGCTGCGCTCATTTGTTTTCCACTAATATCTACTCCTTTAAGAATAGTTTTTTGATATCGATGTGAAGCATTTGTGGCATTGATATTTAGTTCTACGAAATCATTAATGGGGTAAACAATTTTATATTCAATACCAAAATGCTTTGTTGCTCCAGTGTTTTGATTTAGGTTAACGCCGTCATTTTGTCTAACAGAAACAATTTCATTTGTACCATTTAATTGATAAATACTTATATCTGCCTGTATCTTATTGAACATTATCCATCCACCCATTTCGTAATTCACAAAAGATTGTGGCAATAAAAAAGGGACCCTAATAGCGTTATAAATTTCTGTTATCTGTGGAGGAACAAACCCTTGACTATAGTTTATATAGGCCCCTATTTTTTTTCTGTTATAAGTAAAGCCAATTTTAGGACTAAGATTAGTGAAAACATTATTTGAAGAAGGGGTACCTGATTTTAATTTATTTATATATTGGTATTCAAAATGATCATATCTTAAAGAGGCATTATAGTTGAATTGATTTCCAATTTTACCCACCAAATTTAGATAAGCAGCTTTATTATAAATATTGGTTTTATAATTAGTAATAATCGAATCGGGTTTTCTTTGACTAAATTTTACAAACTTATTTAATCCAAGGTCCTTGGTAATATCAATGAAAGATGCATTTAGTCCCTGCTTAGTGAGGTCCGCATAAGCTCCAATAATAATTTTCGCATCTATTGATTTAAATTTATTTACATTTTGAATGTCTAGAACCAATGCGTCAAAACGATTGCTATTTATTTGACCTTTAAATAAAGTTGGGTTATTTGTCGATGCAATAGAATAGGTTGGATTTTGATCCATGGTATTCCCACGATACATGATATTCGTAATAACAGAGGAATGATTGTTTATTTGATATGCTAATTGCTGTCTCCACCTGATTAAATCAATTTTTCTGTAGGTAAAACTTTGTAAGCTAGAAAAATCTTTAGTGGCAAAATGAATACTATCAACAGAGCCAGTCATCTGTGTATAATAGTTGATATATTGGAAAGATTGATAACCGCTCCATTTTTTACTAAGCACAAAGTCCTTTCGAATACTTATTGCTTTCTTATTAAAATCAGAATAATCAAGTGTTCCATTTTTCTGATCTGTAAAACTTGCATTCAAATTCCATCCTCCATTTTTAGATGGACTAATATATTTCAAACTAATTTTTTTAAGTCCAGTAGAATTGACAAAAGCTTCCATTGCTGCTTTTTTATAGATTGGTTTTTCTGATAATACATTAATTACACCGCCAATTGCTTCTGCTCCGTATAATGCCGAGGCTGGTCCTTTGATGATTTCAATGGAATGAATATTGCTAGAATTAATTTCAATTAATGCATTACTACTAAATAAGCCACTTGTCCTAATAGGTAATCCATCTTCAAGATATAAGTACAAGCCCTTTAAAGAAATGGGTTGTCTTATACTCATCATATGTTGCTCTCCACCAATGCTTGGCATATACACCCCGCTTACCTTATTTAATAAGTATTCAATCCTAGGTGCTTGTGTTTGTTCGATAATTTTTGGAGAAAGAATGGTAATTGCAATGGGGGCTTCTGTTCTTTTTTGTTGCAGCTTATTACCCGAAACAATGATAGGATTCAATGTTTGTAGAATACTATCTCTATCCTGCCCCCAAGAGTGGTTGTTTGCGGATACCAGGCAGATAAATAGGACAATAGAAAATTTCATTGCACAAATTTAGTGCTAAAGGTCTGGTGTGCAACAAAAAGCCCCCGAGTTATCGGAGGCTTCAGTCATCTTTCTTATTATATACTTAAAACACTATTCGTGGTTCCGAATACATTTTGGGTGGCTTCTGTAGCCGGGTCGTTCATCCAGTTCTTTTTGTCAACCAAATATTTAAACTCATGCTGAGAGTCTTTTGGTAGGTTAACGTCAACACTAAAACTTCCATCTTTCTTCTTTGTCATTAAAAGCCCTTTTTTCCATTCTCCATTTAAACCTAAAACCTCCACTTTTTTAGCTTCTACTTCTACATTGAATTTAACCTTACAATAGTCCTTGGTCTTGAAATATTTCTTTTCTATCATAGTTAATGTGTTAATTGTACACTTTATACCAGAAATACAATAAAGTAACCCATGTTAATGTAAATATATCGGCACAAAAAAGGGCCAAGCAAGCTTGACCCTCTTAATAATCCATAGCTTTCCCCCAAAAGCTGTCACAATATTATTCTAATGGAAAAAATTAAATAGGTAAAGCGTTACCAATTAGGCACCTTTATAGGTTATTTCTTATATTTGGGTTAGAATTTATTATAATATATGGGTTACTTACCTATCTAAATAATTGATTTACAAATAATTATATGAAAAAAGGATTATCTATTATTCTTAGTATTTTTCTGCTATATAGTAGCAGTTTCGCACAATTTGTACCTTGTGATACTAGTTTTAAAGTACCATATACACCCTTACTTAAGAAAATACATGATCTTAAGGGGTATTATGGTGGCATAAGATTGTCAAGTGAAGACAGAATTCTTCCCTTAAGCAATTGCTCATTGAGTTCAAATGCAGAAGAAATTTTTAAATCAGGTGATCAAGTATATATTTTTTTGAGTCAGACAGGTTTTATTTATAAAATGAACCAACCGGAAGACAGTACCGTAGTCTTTTCAAAAATGGACAAAACATATAATTTAAACTATAATATAGATTGCTACAATTTTACCTTTAATAACAATATTTATAATTACGGAGGATATGGATTTTGGCAAAAAACAGGTCATATCAGAAGGTATAATGGTGTAGATAAGGAATGGGATATTGTTCCGACCAATATTGAAGTAATTCCAGGCGGGTATGAGTGGTATTCAAAAATGCAAGGCAAAATGTATGTCCCTTTCCAAAAAATTGAAAAAAGGTTTTTAAAAGATCCCATATATAAAAAAGGGGAATATGATTTTAAAAGTTATGTACTTGATATTGGCAAGGCAGAATGGGAGCAATTAGGTATAGTTTCAAATGACTTAAAAAATTTGGTTTTACAGCAAGACAATTATCTATGCTTAAAAATAGATTCTGGAAATATTTTTTTAATTAATGACGAGGCTTACTATTTAAATTATATAACAAATAAGATTTACAAGTCTAAACAAGCTGATGTCAATCAGTTTCTTTTAAGAAATACACAGAACGTCCCTGTCTTGTATCATCAAGGGGTAATTTATATTTATAATGAATCTGAAAAAAATTTTAAAACCTGGATATTAGATTTACATGACTTTGTAGAATTAGATTACCCAATTTGGACTATCGACTATACAATGTATTATTTTGTTTTTGGGCTAGTCATGCTTATGGCAATAGCTATATTGTCTTATTTCTTATTGAAGAGAAAAATCAAATCAAGATTGCAAAATGCTCAATTAAAAATGCTGAAGACAGACTCTATTCAGCAAGCATT
>JBJOIU010000087.1:0-6142 GCA_046046935.1 Bacteroidota bacterium | reverse complement strand
ATTGCAGAAGCTAAAGTGCAGGCATTAAATAATTTGGTTCAAACAAGCATCTATGCGCAACAGTGGAATCAAGCATTATCCATTGAGCATTTCCCTAATTACGACATCATTGTAGACGCTACAGATAATTTTGCAAGTAGGTATTTAATCAATGATGGCTGTGTGCTTTTAAATAAGCCCTTGGTTTTTGGTGCGGTGTCAAAATTTGAAGGACAGATTGCTATTTTCAACAAAGAAGAAGATGGGGTTGCTATAAATTACAGAGACATATTCCCAGAGCCGCCAAAAAATGACGAAGTGATGAATTGTGCTGAGGGTGGTGTATTAGGCGTGCTTCCGGGAATAATTGGCGTGATGCAGGCAATTGAAGCGATTAAGTTAATTACTGGAGTAGGCAAAAGTTTAGCCAATCAGTTAGTGAATTATAATGCTTTGACAAATGACTATTATAAGATACAGTTGATCAAAAATCCAATGACCTTGACAACTATGCCGAATACGATGGATGATTATTTACAAACAAATTACGAGCAACTATGTCAATAAAAAATATCTTTCAAGAAGGCCCTATCGCAGCACAATTTATTGCTGATAGTATTGCGAAACATGCTACCAAGACCAATATAGGTGGACATAATATTTTCCTAGGCCAGGTAAGAGCTGACGAAATAGACGGGAACAAAGTTTCGGCAATAGAATACACAAGTCATGTTGAAATGGCCAATGAAAAGATGCATGAAATAAGAGAAGCTATCTTTGCGAAGTATCCCTTAACCTGTATGCATATACATCATAGCTTAGGTGAAGTAAAAGCGGGAGAAATTTGTCTTTTTGTTTTTACTTCTTCTGCCCACCGAAAAGCTGCGATTGATGCTTGTACTGAATGCGTAGAAAGGATTAAAGCAGAGCTCCCAATATGGGGGAAAGAACTATTTGAAGGTGAAGGGTATCAGTGGAAAGAGAATAAATAAATTATAAAAAGAAGAATCAATATATCATGGTTAATATAACGCACAAATCATCTACACTTAGAATTGCAGTAGCAACTGGAATTGTAACAGTATCCAAGCAAGAAACCATTAATGCGATTCAAAATAAATTAGTGCCCAAAGGAGATGTATTTGAATTTAGTAGGGCAGCAGGTTTATTCGCTTGTAAAAAAACCTATGAAGTGATTCCGGATTGTCATCCATTGCCTATAGAATACACTGCTATCACCCATGAAATAAATGGACTAGAAATTAAAATAAGGGTAGAAGTACACACAGTGTATAAAACCGGTGTAGAAGTAGAAGCGATGCATGGAGTTGCTGTGACTGCTTTAACCATGTATGATATGTTGAAGCCGATTGATCAAGAAATTGAAATTGGATTGATCAAATTAGAGGCAAAGAAAGGAGGAAAGACGGATATTAAATATGCTTATCCTGAAACCTTAAAAGTAGCCGTGATCACATGTAGTGATAGCATTAGTAAAGGAGAAGGAGTAGATAAGAGTGGTGAAATCGTAGTGGAGAATTTGAAAAAGCATCATTTAACAGTAGCTAATAAAAAAATCATTGCAGATGATTTTGATACCATTCAAAACGAAGCAAAACAATTGGTGGAAGAGGGGTATCAATTAATCTTATTTACTGGGGGCACTGGATTGTCGACTAGAGATGTTACTCCAGATGCAATTAAGCCTTTGATTGAGCGTGAAGTGCCCGGTGTGATGGAAGTAGCGAGAGATTATGGACAACAAAGAACACCTTATGCCATGTTAAGTAGAGGTATTGCCGGTTTTGTGGGAGAAAGCTTAATCATCACCTTGCCTGGTTCACCTAGAGGAGCCGAAGAGAGTATGCAAGCTATCTTTCCCTATATTTTACATGTGTTCAGGGTGAAGGAAGGGGTGAAACATGGCTAAGTTTAAATAATCTTCTTCCTTCTGAACCATACATAAATGACTATAACTACGGTTAACATTAGTAGTATTGAGAAGAGGTAACCCAACTTCCATTTGAGTTCAGGCATGAAATCAAAATTCATTCCATAAACCCCAACGATAAATGTAAGGGGTAAGAAAAAGGCAGAGAAGATGGTTAGTAAACGAACTACTTCATTGTTGCGCTGTTCGCTAATAGACAAGTAAGTGGTCATTAACTGATTGGCATTTTCCACAGCTTCTTCCATGATAGTTAGATGATGCAACAATTGATCTTTAATATCTTGATATTGGTAGGATTGCTGGTATTTATTTGGAATTTGATCGTTTACGGACTGTGTTATTTGTAGTATTTTTCTTAAAATCCTTGACTGAGATTTGATATAATATAATTCCTCAAGTAAGATATTACGATGATCTTTTAAAAAGATTGTTTTTTCAATTTCGGCAATTTTAAAAGCTAGATCAACTGTAGGTTTTTTATAGGTATCCAACATGGAACTAATAATTCTTAAAAACAGTTCCTGAATCTTTATGTGTTTCTCTTCATGAATGTTTAAAAAATTGAAATGTGCTCTATGAATCGTAATCAACTTATCCTCCATTATAAAAAAGGCAATCTTGTTAGACATTTCTTCTACTTCGTCAATTTGCAAATTGACATCAGAAGTGTATGCTCTGAATATGAAAAAATCTACTTTATATGATTTTTCATATTTAGGCAGATGTCCTTTTTCAAGACTGTCTTTGATGAGGTAATAATTAAGACTATACTCTTTTGCAATTTTATCTAATTCATTTTTGACTGGATTTTCTATATCAATCCATTTGAAGGATTCAAATTGCTTTTCTAATATTTTCATAAGGCATAGATATACCCAAAAATAGAGTGAATAGTCAACATATCAAATTAATCATTTTCCTCAAAATGTAGGTGTTGATGGTGTGCACCTGCTGCAATATGTAAGGCAAATGCTGCGATGGCAATGTCCTTTAACATATTGATTAGCGCAAAAGTGCGCATCTCGGCTACACCTGCTTCAAAATAGTTGGGCAAATGCACAAATAATGCAAACGCTAATAATAAAACCGCAAGTGCATAACTTGTTATTTT
Source organism: Bacteroidota bacterium (assembly GCA_046046935.1). Classification (GTDB taxonomy): domain Bacteria; phylum Bacteroidota; class Bacteroidia; order Chitinophagales; family Chitinophagaceae; genus Sediminibacterium. The sequence goes on along the minus strand of JBJOIU010000087.1, from coordinate 3,101 downwards.
TACATAATAGTTTGTAAGAAAAGAAACCCCAACTAAAATAAAACAGCTTCCAACAACATAAGCACAGGCAATACCTCCTGGTAAAAAAGCCGGAACATAAACTAATAAATCACTTGGTTCAGTAAGGTGGTAAATGCCAATAGCAATAAGCATTATAGCCAATGCGTAAATGGCAATACGGGATACTATATGGTATTTTGTAAAATCGAGTCTCATAACGGTAAGTTTTATACTATAAGTTACGACGATTATCAGCCATAAACAATGATCTATTTTTAATTATTTTAGGCATGATAATTGATTCAAATAGCTTCTAGAATTGTATTTGTTCTTCTGAATAGCTTGTAAATGAATAGGATAGGAAAACATATTATAATATCTTTACAACATGAATTCAACCAAAAAGCAATCTCAATTTTATTTAATACTTATTCTTGGACTTTTGTCTGCAATAGGACCTTTATCCATAGATATGTATCTGCCTGCATTCCCGAGTATTGCAAAAGGTTTAAACACAACCGTGGCTTCGGTGATGTTGTCTTTGTCTTCTTTTTTTATTGGCATTTCTTTAGGGCAATTATTATATGGCCCATTGTTAGAGAGGTACGGGCGTAAAAAGCCATTGTATTTTGGTTTAGCATTGTATGCGATCTCTTCTTTGGCATGCGCTACTGCCTTGTCTGTAGAGACTTTAATTGTATTTCGATTTTTTCAAGCATTAGGTGGATGTGTGGGTATGGTTGCGTCTAGAGCAATGGTGCGTGATTTGTTTGATGTGAAAGACAATGCAAAAGTTTTTTCCACGCTCATGTTAGTGATAGCAGTTTCACCAATCATTGCGCCTAGTTTAGGTGGGCTCATTACAACCTATATTGGATGGAGGTATATTTTTGTGATGTTGATTATTGTGATTGCTGCAATTATTGCTGGTATTTATTTTTTACTACCAGATAGTAAGGGGCCTGATCCAAGTTATTCTTTAAAACCTACTGCAATACTATCAAGTTTTTCAAGTATTATTAAACATCCACAATTCGCATTGTATACATTTTCTGGTTCAGTAGCTTCTGCAGGTTTGTATGCTTTTATAAGTGGTTCGCCATATGTCTTTTTGGAAATATTTAAAGTAACTGAACAACATTACGGTTGGGTCTTTGCCTTTGTGGCTTCTGGTTTAATTGGATCAAGTCAGTTAAATAGTATTTTATTGAAAAAATACAAGTCTGAGCAAATCATTAAAGTGGCTTTGTATTTTCAAAGTTTTGTCGCAATCGTATTAGCATCCACCGCATTATTTGGATTTAGTGAATTGTATTCTACCATCCTGTTGATCTTTCTTTACCTATGTTGCCAAGGGTTCATCTTTCCTAATGCTTCTGCTTTATCAATGGCCCCATTTGGGCATAATGCAGGGAATGCATCTGCATTAATGGGTTTTATTCAAATGAGTTTGGGCGCGTTGATGTCTGCAATGGTAAGCGTCTTGCATAATGAATCTACCATGCCCATGACAGGTGTAATGGCATTTTGTTCCGTCCTTGCATCCCTCATTTTTGCCATCTCTAAAATACAGACTGTTAGAGCAGCTAGTGTTGAATTGGTAGAAGAGGAGGAAGTGGAAATGATAAATACATTGTAACTATATTTTTAAACTACATTGCATTTACGGTAGCAATAATTAGATTTATTTTTACTAATAATGCACTTTTTGAACTTCCAGCTTTCTGCTCTATGTATTCTTTAGCAAAAACAAGGTCTTCAAGAGACCATTTTTTGTCATCACCAGTTACAATGGTGGATTGGTAATTTGTACTTTGTTTATCAAGTATAAATGTCAACATAAAATCTAGGCATTTGTCAAAATTACCCGTGCTTGGTTCAATAAATCTTCCCGCTGTCTTTAAATCGTCATAGATGGCTTGTACATTACTTGGCCTATTGATTAAAGACTTCAAGATAACGGCTTGGGTTAGGAATTGGAAGTTTTTACTTATCAGTGCTTCAGCGATATATTTACTTTCGAAATTTGCAGTCCTCCCATAGTTGCCAATCCAGCCTAGATACAGCCAGGTTGAACGAATATCATCCCTGTCTTTTAATTGTTCTTGAATACTGCCGTTGTCTAAACTTCTGCGGGCAATATCACCTGCAAACCAAATAGGATCTAATACCGACTCATATGTATTGTCTGAGTTAATCCCATCTACTATTATATTAAAAGGACCGAACTGGCCATTTTTATACCTAATTATATGTTGTATATATGCGCCTGAAAGCCATTTCATTGTATTGTAAGATTCTTTAAAATCATTATAGCCATGCTCTCCAGGATGTTTTTCTCCAGCGGTCAAAGTATTAAATACCACTCTTTTAAATCTAACAAAGTTGGGGTCTGTTGGATTTTCCAAGTATTGATAGTATGCTGTTTTAACTGCTAAATTGTTGTTTTTTAAAAGCTGCAAAGATTTCTCTGGAAGAATATCATTCAATGTGGATGTGTCAACCCAACTCGGAAGCGTAATGGGCACTTTGATTTGTGTAAAATCCCATGCGGCAATTTGATTTAGCGTATAGCTGGAATTGGTTAGTCCAATTGAATTTGCAAATTGGGTTTCTGTGACAATTTCATTTCCAGGTTGATAAACAATCTTTGTTGTATTCCTTGGTGTGACACCATTTTTGGTTAAGCTTTTAATGTAGTTCATTACATTAATTGCATCTTCTGTAGAAACATGTTTCAGCGCTCTGTGAAAAACTCTATTCATGAAGGGTATTGAGTCAACATTATTAAATAATGCGATATCATAGCCGTCTTTTGATACATGGCAATTCATGCAGGCATCATTTTTATCATCAAGAACACTTGTATAAACAATTTGACCTTTTGATATAGATTCGTTTAGTGAGATTGTACTTATGATTCTTGAATCTAATTTTTCTGTTACCACCACAACAGGATTAGATGGATTGGGTTTAGTACTAATAGGATTGGGCGTAGGGGTTGGAAGGTCAGTTTTTGAACAAGACAGAGTGAATGAAATGAGTAGTAGTAAAAATGCGGCTTGTTTCATATTGAATAAATATAAGTAGCTTTTGTTAAT
>JBJOIU010000086.1:0-6218 GCA_046046935.1 Bacteroidota bacterium | reverse complement strand
GCTCAAAGCCATAATATTTTTATTGAATGCCGTAGCTGTTTAATAATGCTTTGTATTGATCACTATTTCTTCTTCTAACACTTTCTTGTCCCACTAAGTCTTGCACTTTCATAAAACCATCAATAATGGCTTCTGGTCTTGGAGGACAACCAGGTACATATACATCCACAGGTATAACTTGATCTATTCCTTGCAATACGCTGTATGTGTCGAATATACCACCACTAGATGCACAAGCACCCACGGCTATTACCCAACGCGGTTCTGCCATTTGAATGTACACCTGTCTTAACACTGGTGCCATTTTTTTAGCAATAGTTCCCATCACCATTAATAAATCACATTGACGTGGAGAAAAACCAACACGCTCAGAACCGAATCTAGATAAATCATAGTGTGATGCCATCGTTGCCATGAATTCAATACCACAACATGATGTTGCAAATGGCAAAGGCCATAAAGAATTCTTTCTTGCCAATCCCACTACCGAACTTAATTGTGTTGCAAAAAAGCCATCCCCAGAAACTCCATCTGGAGCAGTACCCATAGAAATAGCATCTGCAATAGATGCTTCTTTTGGATGTACATTAAATCTTACTGGACGCATATTAATTCAATTGATTTTTTTAAAAATTAGTCTTCCCATTTTAACGCACCTTTCTTAAGGATATAAATAAATCCAACTAAGAAAAATGCAACAAACATTACTACTTCTATAAAACCAGTCCATCCTAAGCTTTTAAAATTCACAGCATAAGGATAGAAGAAAATAACTTCCACATCAAAAAGTACAAAAAGGATAGCTACTAAGAAATATTTGATAGCCATTGGCGATCTAGCATCACCATGTGTTTCAATACCGCTTGTGAATGTGGCTAATTTGTCAGAGGTTTTACGCTTAGGACCTAAGAAGCTAGAGATCAATATCATAAACGCTACAAACCCTGCTGCAAAAATGATCTGCAAGGCAATAGGCAGGTAATTAACAGCACTATTGGATTCGTTAGCAGACAACAAAAAATGTTGCAAATTCATACGAGTAATTTAGGTGCCGCAAAAATACACAAAGGATAGCACCTAAAACGAAAAACTCCCCATAAAAGGGGAGTTTTTTATACTTTTTTTTATAAAGCTTAGTTTTTTGCTGGCTCCTTGGTTTTCATCTTTTTATAGATCTCCCAGTTTTTCAACAAACCATCTTTAATTTGAACGGTTTGTGGCTCTGCAGGAATGATTTCAAGCACTTTATCACACATTGCAATCGCGTTCTCAAAATCTTTGTTTTCGTTATAATAACCCATCATTGTGTAATAGTTAGAGATAAAACCTTGCTTATACTTAGACGGATCTTTTGCAAAGAACTCGTTTTGCAATTTTGCAGCTTCAAATTGTAAACCTAAAGCATGTGCAGTGTCCAATAATTTAGCTGCCTTATTATTAAAATTGTATCCATTTGGCTTTTCAGGGAAAGCTGCAATATATTCTTTTGCAGTAGCTGCAGCAGTTGCTCCATCTTTAGCATTAATCGCTAAAGAAGCCGTTTTATAGTAGAATACTTCGTCTTTTACACCTCTTAAAGCAGAATAGTCAGTATACCATTTTAATGCATCAGCATACATGGCAGACTTTTCATACATATCAGCACCCAATTTGTAATACTTTAATTTGTTTGCTTTTTGAGTTTCTGCAGCAATTGCCTTAGTTAGTAAATCAGCCAAAACAGCTTGATTTCCTGGGAATTTAGAGTAAACTTTCACTGCTAATTCATAATCAGAAGTCTCGATTTTTTCAACGGCTTTATTGTTTAAAAATTGATCGATATAGTTTTTTGAATTAACCGAATCCCCTTTACGATCAGCGATATAAGCCAATAGGATGCTTAATCTTGGTAAGGCAGTTACGCCTACTGCAGCTTCTAATTCTTTAGCTTTTGCCAAAGATTGGTCATATTGACCCGCTTGGAATAAATAGTCAGCATTCAAGAAATCCAATACTGGATCTTTATCTGCATATTTTAAGTAAGTGTCCAAATTGGCTTTAGCAGAATCGGTGTTTTTGTCAGAATAATAAGAATATTTAGACATATACACAGGGGCAATAGTTTGATCTATTTCTACCGCCTTGTTAAAATTTTCTTCTAAAGACTCTTTATTAGCTTGAGTTTGGTAAACTTTACCAATTCTATAATAAGCGTAGGCACTCTTAGCATCGCGATTGATGGCTTCTTGGAAAGCACTAACCGCTTCACCACCTCTTTCACCACCTAATTTAAGATAGTTGATACCCAAATTGATATATAAACCAGCGCCTGCAGTTTCATTTGAAGAAACGGTTTCTTTTAATTTGTCAATAGCGAATTGATGATCACCTACATTACTTGGCAATTCTGCAAATACACGACCAATGGCGTTGATAATTTCTGGATTAGCTTTCCCTTTTAATTTTCCTTTAGCTATCAAAGAGCTTGTAATAGCAACTTCTAAATTTTGCTTTACGGCATTTGCATCCACACCCTCTAAAGATTGAATATGTGCCATACCTACTAATAACCAAGCGTCATTGCCTTTTGCCTGCAATGCTTGCTGATAAAGGGTTTTAGCTTGTTGAATAGATTCTGGAGTAGAGACACCATTATAGTTTTGAGATAAAATAGCTTGACCATACCAAAAAGTTGTTTCTGGATCGCCTGGATTTTTATCTAATGCCTCTTTGAAAAAAGTCAAAGCAGATTTGTTCTTTTCATAGTTCAACATTTTCACACCTTCAGCCAAAGGAGATACAGGAGCTTGCGCATTTAAGCCTGTAACCACCAATGCAGCACTCATCATTAATACAACCACTTTTTTCATCAGTTTCTTTTTTTCAGTTTAAAAAACAAATACTCTAATAGAGAAGGCTAAAAATATTAATTTTTTTGCAAGAATTCTATTAAATTTTTATTAAAAACACGACAATTTGTTAGTATTTACAATAATCCCTTTCTTTCTTTAAAACTCATTTTGGCAGGAACCAAGAAAGATCTTCTAAATATCAGCTGCCCTCTTTCTAAACTCATGAAATTCAAGAATCCAGAACCAAGCCCAGGAGAATTCTCTTTTAATATAAAATAAATGGGTAAGGAGAGCGAATATTGCCCTTTACTTATTGTTGAAGGGGATGGATGAGAAAAATAGCCCTTTTCTATGCATAATGTACACTCTACCAGGCCGGTTTTAACCTTTTCTCTGTATTTATCCTGTTTTGCATCATAAGTATCCCCAATCCAATTCATACCAACAAAACCAATTGCATCAGGATTTTCTGCAATATATTCAATCACAGCCTCGCTTCCAGCTGCAGCCATTACATTTTTACCTAATATGTTGCTTTTAACCAAACTATCTTTGACAAATCTAGTAACCCCTGTCAAATTATTGCCATCCATCACCACTTTGCCAGCATTCTTGCCAGTTAATCGATCCTGTAGGTCCTTCATAGAGAAAACTGTATCCTTAGCCTTTTGGTGCACAATTACCGCGACTGCATTATAAGCCAAAATACCAAAAGTGGGATTAAAGCCTAATTGGGTCTTAAAACCAGCCTGTTCTTTTTTATTCAAACCCCTGGTCACAATCACCATCCTGGTAGAATCTTCCACAAGGTCTTTAATACATTCGATTTCTGATTTGTAATGAACAATGATATTGGCTTTTGGATTACTAGATGCAAATACTTTTAGCTGTTCATCAATAAAAGGTTTAAAACTTTGCTCTACTGAAATATGTATGGTCCCTTCGTTAGGGGTATCTAAAGCTGGCTGTTGTTGGGCGCTATTACAAGCTGCCACTAATAATAGCAAAGCTGCTCCTGTAAAGAGTTTTAAGGCAATTTTCATAAGTGAAATTGAGTAGTTAATATTCTTGTTGAAATCCTCTGTACAACCTAAATCCTCCGTACAATAAACACATGATACCAAATATCATTCTAAATTCTGCATCTATATTCATGATCTGTTCTATATGAAACCATTTAGCACCTAGCATTAAAACAGCAGATCCTAATATGAGTGTAGCCATAGTAAAATCATAAATCTTCCTAAAGAATCGATAGGAACGCTCTGACCGCTCTCTTGTATCCATGTTTTATTACATTTTAGGAAAGCAATTTAAACAATTATCTTTACACCCAAAATTAACTCAATGAGTAAACCTTCCATTCCTCAGGGCACAAGAGATTTTAATGCTGCAACCGTGCATAAGCGTCAATACATTTTGAATACTATCAAATCTGTTTTTGAAACTTTTGGGTTTCAGCCATTAGAAACGCCTGCAATGGAAAACCTAGAAACCTTAATGGGTAAATACGGCGAAGAGGGCGACAAGTTAATTTTCAAGATTTTAAATAATGGATTAGAGAACCCACAAAAAGAAACACAAACCAAGGAAGGATTTGATAAAGTTTTAGCAGGAAAATCAAGCACAGCAATTACCGAAAGAGCATTAAGATATGATTTAACCATTCCTTTTGCTAGATATGTTGCGATGAATCACGGATCGCTTACTTTTCCTTTTAAGCGATACCAAATGCAACCAGTTTGGAGAGCAGATAGACCACAAAAAGGAAGATACAGAGAGTTTTACCAATGCGATGCAGATATTGTTGGGAGCGAAAGTTTAATTAACGAAGTAGATTTAATATCTATTTACGTGACCGCATTCAAGGCCTTACAATTACCTGTGACTATTAAAATAAATAACCGAAAAATTTTATTAGCCTTGTCACAGGTTTGTGGTGGAGAAGAGAAATTAATTGATTTAACTATTGCCATAGATAAGTTAGATAAAATTGGTTGGGAAAAAGTACAAGCGGAATTAAGTGCGAAGGGATTCACAGATGCACAGCAAAATACAATCGAAACTTACTTAAATATTAGTGGTACAAATCAAGAGAAATTAGGCAAATTGGCTACCCTATTGTCTGGCAATGAAATGGCTGCAAAAGGAATGGAGGAATTGAATTTTGTTTTGAATTACCATGCTTCAACCGGTATGGCACAATTTGTTGAAACAGATTTTACTTTAGCAAGAGGATTAAATTATTATACTGGAATTATTTTTGAAGTAAAGGCAATTGATGCTCAAATGGGCAGTATTGGCGGTGGTGGCAGATATGATGACCTCACAGGATTGTTTGGCGTAAACAATGTACCAGGTGTAGGAATAAGTTTTGGCGTAGATAGAATCTTTGATGTGTTAGAAGAAAAACAATTATTTCCAGCAACCATTGAAGCGGGTACACAGGTGCTATTTTTTAATTTAGGAGAACAAGAAGCAGCAGCCGCTTATTTACAAATGATGCAATTGCGTAATAAAAAAATTGCTTGTGAAATCTACCCTGAGAAGAGCAAATTTGACAAGCAATTTAAATATGCTGAGAAAAAAAATATTCCTCAAATTGTGATCATCGGATCGGAAGAATTAGCCAGCAAAACTTGCACAGTTAAAAACTTAGCAAGTGGAGAACAAAACACTATTAGCTTTGAAGCATTAGAAAAATACTTCGACTAATTTTAATTGTTTTGTTTCTCTGCCCAAATTATTTCGTAAAATTCTTCTTTCTTGATATTATTAGGAGCACCTGGAGCAGCAGCAGCTACTTCTTTCTTTCCTACTAATTCCATTCCTTGTACCATAATAGTAATTTCAGCTACCGCTTTATCAGCACCTCTTTTAAAGATCACACTCGCATCATATTGTGCTAAGTAAAAAGTATCTACGCCTTTCTTTTCAATAGCTGTAGAGCCCATTGCAGAATTAAGCATTAAAGAACTGTCTTCTACTGTAACAGTTACTTCAGCAACTGGACTTCCAGCAGCAAAAACATATTTACCAATATACGCTTTCAAAGGACTTTCCTGAGCGCTAACAGTAAAAATCGCACTCATACATAACACAGCTAAGAATAAAACTTTTTTCATAATGACCTTTTTTAATTGATTTAGACATTGAATTTAGCCACTATTCACAAATCGGCAAAAGAAATAAATAAATACAAACGCAGCTTAACAAGTATCTTTGCAGTATGGATAAGATGAGACCCAATATCAGACATGCACAAGTGGCTGATATTGAACGATTTATACAAGAGGCCGGAGAGCCCTCTTACAGAGTAAAGCAAATTCAAGAGTGGCTATGGCAAAAACATGCCCATAGTTTTGACGATATGAGCAATTTAAGTAA
>JBJOIU010000085.1:0-6295 GCA_046046935.1 Bacteroidota bacterium | reverse complement strand
GACAAATTATTCCAAGCGGTAGAAGCAACTGTGACTGCAAAAGAAGAGAAAATCACTGCAGAAAAATTCGCAGAAAAATTAGAAAATCACAAACACTAGTCCCTTTTAGGCAACTAAAGGCCGGCTAATTAGATATTAAAGGCTCTCCTGGTTCAAAGGAGGGCCTTTTTTTATTATAACCAGTTAAGTTTGGCACCCTTTTTGCTCTAGCTTAAGGGAATAGGTTTTACCTTTACTACATTAGAAAAACAAACATATGAACTTAGGAAAAGAATTTGAAAAGTACGCTGTAAAGCATAGAGGAATTAGTAGCAATACCTTACACCAATATCAAAATAGTGTGACTAATCTTACCCCTTATATTATTGAGGAAAGACCCATGAATGTGGCTAGCATGGATGTATTTAGTCGTTTAATGATGGACCGTATTATTTTCTTGGGAGAAGGCATCAATGATTATGTTGCCAATATTGTAACAGCTCAATTATTATTCTTAGAAAGTACCGATAGAACTAAAGATATTCAAATGTATATCAATAGCCCAGGTGGAAGCGTATACGCTGGCTTAGGCATTTATGATACCATGCAATTTATTAGCCCAGATGTGGCTACAATTTGTACTGGAATGGCGGCTAGTATGGGTGCCATTTTATTGTGTGCAGGTGTGGAAGGAAAAAGAACTGCATTAAAGCATAGCAGAATTATGTTACACCAACCAAGTGGAGCAATTGGTGGTCAAGCAACAGATATCGAAATTACTGCAAGAGAAATTAAGAAATTGAAGCATGAACTATATGAAGTGATTGCCATTCATACACAAAAAGATGTTGAAGTAGTAGCTAAAGATTGTGATAGAGATTTCTGGATGACTGCTGCTGAAGGTAAAGCCTACGGATTGGTAGACGAGGTATTATTAACTAACCCACGCAAAGTGAAAAAATAAGAATATATGATTATCAATAACGCATTTTTAATGGAAGACGAAGAAGAAACTAAAGCAGATAAGAAAGAAGAGAATGCTCCTGGTTTTTTAAATAAGAAAATGGAACAAATCTTTTTTGAAAAAAGATCGATTTATTTATGGGGCCAAGTGGATGACAGATCTGCAAAAGATATAGTGACTAAACTTTTATTGTTAGACGCTGATAAGCCAGGTGCGGAAATTAATTTCTATATTAATAGCCCAGGTGGTGTGGTAACTTCAGGTATGGTGATGTTTGATACGATGAATTTAATCAAAAGCCCTGTTCATACAATTTGTATGGGATTAGCTGCAAGCATGGGATCTATTTTATTAAGTATGGGTGAGAAAGGAAAGCGAAGCATCTTCCCTCATGGCGAAGTTATGATTCACCAACCTAGTTTAGGGGGTTATTTCCAGGCAACAAGTGCTGATATTGAGATTCAAGCAGAGCAAATTAGAAAGACTAAAGAATTAGGTGCTCAAATTTTAGCCAAAAACTGTGGCAAATCTATGGAACAGATTATGGCAGATTTTGATAGAGATTATTGGATGAATGCAGAAGAAGCAGTGAAATACGGTATTGTAGATAAGATTGCAAAATCTTTATAATTAAAGAAAAATGAAAATGAGTAAATCGACGACCATACATTGTTCTTTTTGCGGACGTAGTAGAGACGAAGTGAAGATTTTGATTGCAGGACAAGAAGGTCATATTTGTGAAAATTGCATCGAGCATGCTCATGAGATTGTTGACAAAGAATTTCATCAGAAAAAAACAGAAGGCAAGGCTGGTGCATTAACTATTCAGAAGCCTATTGCCATCAAAGCATTCTTGGACCAATACATCATTGGACAGGACGAAGCCAAGAAGATATTATCAGTAGCAGTTTACAATCACTTTAAGCGTATCAATTTACCTACTAGTTCTAAAAACGAAGTAGAAATTGAAAAGAGCAATGTAATTATGATTGGAGAAACTGGTACAGGTAAAACCTTATTGGCAAAAACCATTGCTAAATTACTGAATGTACCTTTTGCAATTGTTGATGCTACCGTATTTACTGAAGCTGGCTATGTGGGTGAAGATGTAGAGAGCATGCTTACTAGATTATTGCAAAACTGCGACTACGATGTAGAAGCTGCAGAAAGAGGTATTGTTTATATTGATGAAATTGATAAAATAGCTCGCAAAGGAGATAATGCTTCTATCACAAGAGATGTAAGTGGAGAAGGTGTTCAACAAGGTTTATTAAAGATGCTAGAAGGTACAGAAGTATTGGTGCCGCCTCAAGGAGGCCGTAAACATCCAGATCAAAAAATGATTAAGGTAGACACTAAAAATATCTTATTTATTTGCGGTGGCGCATTTGATGGCATTGATAAAATCATCGCTAGAAGAATTAATACCAATGCAATTGGTTTTAGCGTAAACAAGGATGAGCAAGAACTTCAAAGAAAGAATTTATTACGCTTTGTGAATGCACAAGACATTAAGAGCTTTGGATTGATTCCGGAAATGTTAGGACGATTGCCTATTGTTACACATTTAGAACCATTAGATGCTGAAACTTTAAGAAGCATTTTAACTGAACCTAAAAATGCGTTAATTAAGCAATACACCCATTTATTTGATATAGAAAACATCAAGCTTAGTATTGATCCTGCGGTATATGAATTTATAACTGCCAAAGCAATGGAATATAAATTAGGTGCTAGAGGATTAAGAAGTATATGTGAGAGTTTATTTACACAAGCTATGTTTGAATTACCAGGAACAGATACCAAAGAGTTTCATGTTACTGTTGATTATGCAAAACAAATGTTTGACAAAAGCAAATTGAGTGCTTTAAAAGTAGCCTAACCAAAAGTCTTATTAAAAAATTAAAATACATTTTATGCAAGAATTAATTGATCGCTTAGTAAAAGAAGCAGGCGTTACACCAGAGCAAGCAAAACAATCTATCGAAACTATTGCTGCTTTTGTAAAAGAAAAATTCCCTATGTTGGGTGGTGCAGTGAATCAGATATTCAAGAAAGCACAATAATTGATTATAAGAGGGTTGGTATACCAACAAAAAATCCCCTCCTGAACAAACAGGAGGGGATTTTTTTAAGCAAGCAATCGGTAATCAGGAATAAATCCTAGACCCAAACTAAGAATTTTTTTGAATAATTCAAACTTTTTTGATCTTTCTTTATTCAGTTATCGAATATCTGTCTTTGCCTTTAGCACACCCGCCTGTTCCCTACTAAGGTCAAATTGTACGATTAGGCCAGCCCAGTCTTTGGCTTTCCCTTCCTGTTTTCTATCTCTTAGTAACTGCCATATTTCCTTAGGTTCAAATACATGCAGCGCTTCAATTTGTTTATAATTCATTGTAGCCCAATGCATTTTAACCTTTTTACCCTTCTCCAAGCTTAAATACGGCAGTAATTGTCGAAAACTAGACTCTTTCATTCCATAGACTTTTTGAAGCTGCCCAAGAGAACTGAAGCCTCCTAAAAAGGTACGGTATTTGATGATCCTAATAGCCAAGCTATGCGAAATAAAACCCAGCCTTTCCAAATCCCCAGCCCCTACCTTATTGATATCCATTAAAATCTTTTTAGCCACAATATAGTTGGGCTTATCTATTCCTTTTCTGATGCGAACATATGGATAGACCTGTTTTAATAAAGATGCTTTTACTCCATACCATCTAAATATATCTTTGGCCTGATAAAATCTGCCTCCCTTATTTCTGTAATTAACAAGTGTTGTATAATGTTTAGGCATAAAACCTAGTTGCATGGCAGCCAGGCTATCCAAACTGTTCGGATCAAAATAAAATAAATGAATGATTTTTTTCTTAGCTGGAAACAATACTGCCATGGCAATACTCGATATAACAAAAGCCCCAATAACTACGACCGCTTTTAATTCTTTTTCTGAAAAAATTAAATAGTTTTTCCAATTAGATTTCATCTTATTTATTTGAACATAAATAAGCAAATGGGTTGAATAAAAATTAGGTACAAATACTTAAAAAAGAAAAATAAAAATTAAATAGAGAATTGCATTCCATCATATGCAAGCGCAACTCCTTTAGGCAAACTAGCAGATCTTTCCTCGTGCAAGCCTATCTGATGACTAAAATGTGTAAAGTATACTTCTGGGACATTTAGTTTATTGACCATATCTAATGCTTCTTGCAAAGTAAAATGGGTAGGATGTGGCTCTGGCCTAAGAGCGTTTAAAATCAATATTTTGGACCCTTTTATTTTTTCTTGTTCTGCGGGTGCAATAAAATTAGCATCTGTGATATAAGTAAAGTCGCCAATTCTAAAACCCAAGACGGGCATTTCTCTATGCATCACCTGAATGGGCGTAAAAGGTATATCGCCAATACTGAATGGCTGCATTCCAATAGTATGTAAAATCATTTCAGGAAGGCCCACATCTTTTTTCTCTTCAAAAGCATAATAAAAATCTCGTTTAATGGCCACTTGCGTTAACTCATTAGCATAGATATGCATGGGCTGATTAGAAAAAAAATTGAAAGGGCGTATATCATCCAACCCTGCATAATGATCTCTATGTGGATGCGTGAAAACCACCGCATTTAATTGAGTGGTATTAGTTCGAAGCATTTGATACCTAAAATCTGGCGTGGTATCAACCACTACTGTAGTAGTAGCTGAACTAATTTTAATACTTGTTCTTAATCTTTTATCTTTTGGATTATTGGATGTACAAACAGGACATTCGCAACCAATTAGGGGAACCCCAGTACTGGTGCCAGATCCTAAAATGGTTATATCAAACAAAATAAAAAAGTTTAAGCAACAGCTTCTGTCAAAGAAAGTTTTTGAACCTCTTCGTATAACTTCTGAGAAGACTGAGTTAATTTATCAAAATCTATAGCTAACTGTGGAATTAATTCCAATAATGTATTAATTCTAGCTTCTAAGTTTAAGAACTTGTTTAGCACCACAATTTTCTTTGCTTCTAATAAACACCATCCGCTTTGAAAGTTTCCTCTTTCGTATCTAACTACAAATTCTGATTCACTTAAAATATCTTCCAATTTATCCAACGTGGATTGCGTCAATTTCATATTATGGATTGATTTATAGGGTAGTAAGTAACACTACAAATATAGTTTTTTGTGAAATCAGGGCTTGAAATAAGCACCAGGAGTTATTCACATTTCGTACCTTTGAATCAGTATAACTTTATGGCATCTACACTAAGAAAAATTATTAATGACCCGGTTCATGGTTTTATCACCATCAATGATCCGTTGGTATTTGAAATCATCAAACATCCCTTTTACCAAAGGCTACGTAGAATTCAACAAATGGCTATGGCTCAATTGGTATATCCTGGTGCCGTACATACCAGACTACACCATTCCTTAGGTGCCTATCATTTAATGACTATTGCTATTGCAGAACTTAGAGATAAAGGAATCGAGATTACACCTGAAGAAGCCCAAGCAGCAAAGGCAGCAATTCTTTTACACGATATTGGACATGGCCCTTATTCACATGCACTAGAAAAAGTACTACTCAAAGGCGTGCATCACGAATCTGTTTCTTTATTGATCATGCAATCTTTAAATGCCGCTGACAATCCTATTCTAAAAGGTGGATTGAATTTAGCCATTCAGATTTTCACTAACCAATACAAGAAGAAATTTTTACATCAATTAATTAGTGGCCAATTAGATGTTGACAGATTAGACTATTTATCTAGAGATAGCTTTTTTACTGGTGTAAGCGAGGGCGTTGTTGGTTATGAGCGTATCATCAAAATGCTAACAGTACATAATAATGAATTGGTAGTAGAAGAAAAGGGTTTGAATAGTGTAGAGAAGTTTTTAGTATCAAGAAGATTAATGTATTGGCAGGTATATAGACATAAAACAGTAGTGGCAAGTGAGAATATGTTGGTTAAAATAATTGAAAGAGCTCAATACTTGTTTCAAAATAATAATCAAGAAGTAGTCACTGGAGGTATTTTAGACTATTTCTTGGGCAAATTTGATGGCCAATTAGCATCTATAGATTTAAAAGCTTTTTGCAATTTAGACGATACAGATATTTTATTCGCAATCAAAAAATGGCAAGACCATCAAGACCCTGTATTAAGTATTTTATGTGCTCGCTTTTTAAATAGACAAATCTTCAAATGCTCTATGCAGTCTAATCCAATTGAAGAGGCTCAGTTTAATCAAACAAAAGAAAAAGTAAAAGCTGCATATAATTTATCCGATGAAGAATTGGCTTATCTATGTTTTAAGGGGGAGACCTCTAATACTATGTACCATTCAAATGAGGAAACTATTA
>JBJOIU010000084.1:0-6583 GCA_046046935.1 Bacteroidota bacterium | reverse complement strand
GTTGTTAAACCTGTTGCAAAACAATTGGCTTGCGCAGCAGTCAACCAATTCTTATAATCTTCTTTAGTTGCTGCTGGTACAAATTTTTCTACCACACCCACTGCATTATCAATTAATAGTCCAGTCAATTTTCCGTTGGCTACAACAAAACTTCCACCTTCAATGGTTTGTCCTGGCTTAACTCCAGCCAATGCCAATGCCGCATTATTAGCAATGCTTGCATGTCCGTCTACTCTTTCTAAAATCACTGGTCTATCTGGAAACAGCGTATTCAACACTTCGTTGGTAGGGAATTGTTTACCCGGAAATCTATTCTGATCCCAGCCTCTACCTCTAATCCATGTTTTTCCTGGATGCTTTGCTGCAAAATCTTTTACTCTATTGATCACTTCGTCCCAAGATTGTACAAACATTAAATCCACTGCAAATAAAGATTGACCATAGCCAACAAAATGCGCATGCGCATCTACGAATCCAGGATACACTGCAGCACCTTCCGCATTCACTACACTATCCGATTGGTATTCTTTTAAAATATCATCATTGGTTCCTACTGCAACAATTTTACCGTCTTGTACTGCCATCGCTTCAACCATTGTAAAATTATTATCTACAGTATAAATTTGTGCGTGATGCACAATAAGGTCTACTCTTTGTTGAATGCAAGAACTTAGAGATACCAGAGCGAATAAGGCAATTAAAATGCGCATAGTATTATTTTAGAAAATAAAAATAACCAATAAAATGAATAACTAAGGGGAAACTAGTTCAATAATTCACAAGGCTTTAAGCCAGTATGCTTTTTAAAAGCAGCAGAGAAATGGGAAATAGAAGAATAGCCTAACAATGCTGACACATCAGTTACACTCAAAGCTTTCTCATATAATAAATACTTGGCATGCTCCATTCTTTGTTGTTGATAAAAATCAAAAATGGTGGTACCAAAAACTTCTTTAAAACCTTTCTTTAAATAGCATTCGTTCATAGCTACTTTTCGACTTAACTCTTTGATAGTAATTGGGTCGCCAATATGTTGCAATAAAATCTCTCTTGCTTGATAGATACTTTCTTTGCCTCTTTCATCTGCTAAGAATTTACAAGAAAAAGTCAATTCTTTTTCTTCTTCAAAAGCAAAATCCATACTCTGTAATAATAACTCATGCACCTTAGCATTGATGAAAATATTTTCCATCGATCCTGTATAGCTATGATTCAATACTTCGTCCAAACTACTACGCTTTCTAGCTCCTAGAGGAAAAGTCTTTGTAAAAGATTGTAAATGTTTGAATGCTAAAATCTCATCCTTAGTGGTGGTCAGTTTTACATTATGCGTAAACTGATGTAAAAAAGTAGAAGTAAAATGGAAAGAAAATACATCCACTGTTTTATGTGGACCTGCACAATCTTCTGTAGGCAATTGATTACAATTACCACAAACCTTATTCTCACAAAATCTATTCCCTGAAATACAAAATCTTAGTTCTAAATAATTCTCTTTAGGTTGTCCCGCACTGTAATGATAAATTAACATTCCAGTGTCTTCTGCAGACCATTGTTGTGCAGCATATCTTCTGATGCTATATTGGGTAGATCCTGGAATGCGCTGATCCTTATGCCAAAGCAGTTGCATGCCTTCAAAAGCAGCAGGTTTTCCGACATTATTCAATATTTCCATTGTTCGCATCATGGTACAAAATTAATGTATAAACATCAAAGCAGATAAAAAGGTTCATTTTATGACCAAATAATGACATTTTATTTAAAAAAATATTGGCCATTCGGGTCGAATAAAACAATGCCCATTAAAGGCCATTTTTAGCCCCATTTTCGGCCTCAATGGTATTCACATTTGCACTTTATTGGGGATAACTAAAGCCACCTCAAATTATACCATAACACCTTAATTTTCTTAAGTTTGTATGCATGCTGAATGCCCTATAAAAACAACAAAATTGATCCTTTTATGTCAGAAGATTTACAACATCCAGATTCGGCCGAGAATAAGAATTATGGAGCCGACAGTATCCAGGTATTAGAAGGTTTAGAAGCCGTAAGAAAAAGACCAGCCATGTACATTGGTGACGTGGGAGTAAAAGGTCTTCACCACTTAGTGTATGAGGTAGTGGATAACTCCATTGACGAAGCCCTTGCAGGCTATTGTTCTCATATTGAAGTGGCTATCCATACAGATAACTCGATTAGTGTGCAAGATAATGGTCGTGGTATCCCTACTGCGATGCATACTAAGGAAAAAAGATCTGCATTGGAAGTAGTTATGACCGTACTACATGCTGGCGGTAAATTTGACAAGAATACCTACAAGGTTTCTGGAGGTTTACACGGTGTGGGTGTGAGTTGCGTGAACGCTTTAAGTACTAAACTTCAAGTAACAGTTCAACGCGAAGGAAAAATATTCGAACAAGAATACGCCATCGGTGTTCCTCAATACGCGGTTAGAGAAAGTGGAACTAGCGATAAAACAGGTACAAGAGTGCATTTCTGGCCTGATCAAACCATCTTCCAAGAGACTGTTTATAAAAAAGAGATCTTAGAAGGAAGATTACGCGAGTTGTCTTACTTGAATAAAAGAATCAATATTACTTTAACAGACTTACGCGAGAAAGACGAAAATGGAAACGCTTATGTAAATAATTTTTACAGTGAAGGCGGTATAGTTGAGTTTGTTCAAATGTTAGATAAGAATGGTAATAGAAATCCAATTATCTCTCAACCATTATATGTAGAAGGTCATGACGAAGCGTCTAATGTTGCTGTTGAAGTAGCATTGACTTATAATGATGATTTTAAAGAAAATATTTTCTCTTACGTAAACAATATCAATACCATTGAAGGTGGTACGCATGTTACCGGTTTCAGAACTGCTTTAACGCGTGTATTCAAAAGCTATGGCGATAAAGAAGGTTTGTTTGAAAAAGCAAAAGTAACTGTTGAAGGTGATGACTTTAGAGAAGGCTTAAGTGCGATTATCTCTGTAAAAGTTCCTGAGCCACAGTTTGAAGGACAAACAAAAACCAAATTAGGTAATAGTGAAGTAAGTGGTGTGGTACAAACTACCGTATCTCGTGTATTAGAAGCATATTTAGAAGAGAATCCTAAGGAAGCAAAATATGTGATCTCGAAAATCATCTTAGCTGCGCAAGCGCGTGTAGCTGCGAAGAAAGCTAGAGATATGGTTCAACGTAAAACTGTTTTATCTGGAGGAGGATTACCTGGTAAATTAGCAGACTGTTCTGAAAGAGACCCTGAAAGATGTGAGCTTTACTTAGTCGAGGGAGACTCTGCGGGTGGTACTGCAAAACAAGGTAGAGATAGAAGCTATCAAGCCATCTTGCCACTTCGTGGTAAAATCTTGAACGTAGAAAAAGCGATGGAGCACAAGATTTACGAGAACGAAGAGATTAGAAATATGTACACTGCATTAGGAGTAACAGTGGGAACACCAGAAGATCCTAAGGCATTGAACCTTGTTAAACTTCGTTACCATAAGTTGATAATCATGACCGATGCCGATGTGGATGGTTCTCACATTGCTACTTTGATTCTTACTTTCATTTTTAGATATATGAAAGAATTGGTACAAAATGGTTATGTATACATTGCGCAACCACCTTTATACTTAGTGAAAAAAGGAAAGGATCAAGAATATGCTTATAGCGAAGAGCAAAGAAAAGGATTGATTGTTAAATTGGGTGGTGGTAAAGATGATTCTGTAACAATCCAAAGATATAAGGGTCTGGGTGAAATGAACGCAGATCAATTATGGGAAACCACCATGGATCCTAGCAGAAGAACTTTGAAGCAAGTAACCATTGAAAGCGCTGCCGAAGCAGATCGCATTTTCAGCATGTTAATGGGTGATGAGGTTGCTCCAAGGAGAGAATTCATCGAAACACACGCTAAATACGCAAAAATTGACGCTTAAATGATGATTTTTCACAATAAATAACCTACTTTCAATTAGAAATTTTCACTTTAAAATTTATACAAAATGGACACTTCAAAAATGATCAAAGCTTATTGCTTAAAAACTAAAGAAAAAAATGTACCAATGCATGATGCTGTAGTTACAAAAACTGCTAAAGGCGGTTATATGGCTGGCGGTCATGACGGTAAAGGAAATAAAATGGCGGCTATCTTAAGCGAAACAAATGCTTTAAAAGCAATCGCTGATGGTGTTGCAAAAAAAGGTTTCTAGTATCAAAGGACTCGAAAATAAAAAAGCTCTTAATTTATTTTAAGAGCTTTTTTATTTAACCACCCCGCTGTGCATTTTCTGTAGCACTCGATGACAATCTTCCATGGTGGCAATATCTTTTATCACTAATACAAATAATTTGCCCACTTGCTTGAAGTGCGCATTGTTCATGGATGTTTGCGTAAAGGATAATAAGTTCTTAAATAATGTACTTTCAAAATAAGGAGAATCAGGACGATTGATGAAATAACATCTTAGCGTAGACTCTTTCAAAGTCATTTTCTCAAATCCTAAAGAAATGGCAATTTTTCTTGCCCTAACTGTCTCAAATAAATCTGCCACCGATTTAGGCATTGGCCCAAACCTATCCACCATCTCATCTTTCATGGCCACTAACTCTTCTTCATTTTCTGATTGATCCAATCTTGTATATAAAGAAAGTCTTTCTCCAATATTTTCTACATAATTATCTGGGATCATGATCTCTAAATCTGTATCAATAGTACAATCCTGCACATAATCATCTTGCTGACTAATCTCTTCTTGGAATAACTCTTTAAAATCTGAACGTTTTAATTCTCTTACTGCTTCTGCTAAAATCTTTTGATACATTTCAAAACCAATTTCTACCATAAAGCCACTCTGCTCACCTCCTAATAAATTACCTGCACCACGAATATCCAAATCACGCATCGCAATCTGGAATCCACTTCCTAATTCACTAAACTGCTCTAGGGTTTGTAATCTTTTTCTTGAATCGTCTGGCAGAGTACTAATGGGTGGTGCCAATAAATAACAGAAAGCTTTTTTATTACTTCTACCAACCCTTCCTCTTAATTGATGCAAATCACTTAAACCAAATTGATGTGCATTGTTCACAATAATCGTATTCACATTCGGAATATCCACTCCACTCTCTACAATATTCGTACATACCAATACATCGTATCTTCTTTCAATAAAGTCTAATATTTTTTCTTCTAATTGATGGCCTTCTAATTGTCCATGCGCATAGCCAATACTTAAATCGGGGCATAGCCTTTGAATCATAGCACACATTTCTGCTAAGCCTTGAACCCTATTATGAATAAAGAATACCTGACCACCTCTCTCGGTTTCAAAATAAATAGTCTCTCTAATAATATCTTCATGAAAAACCTGCACTTCGGTATGAATAGGTTGTCTATTTGCGGGGGCTGTATTAATAATACTTAAATCTCTTGCACCCATTAAACTAAAATGCAAGGTTCTTGGAATTGGTGTTGCAGTTAATGTCAAACAATCAACCGTAGTTCTTAAAGTTTTTAATTTTTCTTTATGCGCTACACCAAATTTTTGCTCTTCGTCAATCACCATCAAGCCTAAATCTTTGAACTGTACTTCCTTTCCTAAGATTCCATGAGTACCCACTAAAATATCAATCTTTCCTTCTTTGGCTTTTTGAATGGTTTCTTTTTTCTGCGCCGATGTTTTGAATCGATTGATATAATCAACAGTCACTGGAAAATCTTTTAGTCTTTCTTTGAAAGTCTTATAATGTTGAAATGCTAAGATGGTCGTTGGAACTAATACCGCCACTTGCTTTCCATCTATTGCTGCTTTAAATGCTGCACGAATAGCCACTTCTGTTTTACCAAATCCCACATCACCGCAAACCAATCTATCCATTGGCGCTGTTTGTTCCATATCTTTTTTGACATCTGCAATGGCCTTGGCCTGATCAATGGTATCTTCATACATAAAAGATGCTTCCAACTCATGCATCATATAATTGTCTGGTGTAAATGCAAATCCAGCCTGTGCCTTTCTTTGGGCATATAACTTAATCAAATCAAAAGCAATAGTTTTAACCTTAGCCTTGGTTTTATCTTTTAATTTAACCCAAGCATCAGATCCTAATTTATTGACTTTTGGAGGCGCCCCCTCTTTACCAGTATATTTTGAAATTTTATGAAGCGAATTAATATTCACGTATAAAATATCACTGTCTTTGTAAATGATCCTTACCGCTTCTTGCATCACACCCTTTACTTCCATCTTCTGCAATCCACTATATACACCCACTCCATGATCTATATGGGTAACAAAATCACCAGGTTCCAAATCTCTCAATGTTCTTAAAGTAATGGCCTTACTCTTGGTATATGCTTGTTTTACCTTGTATTTATGGTAACGCTGGAATATTTGATGGTCTGTATAACAAAGTAATTTATGGTCATGATCTATAAAACCTTCATGTATATTTTTTACAATGGGCGTAAACTGTATTTCTGTTTTTAAATCGGTGAAAATAGCATGCAATCTTTCTAATTGCTTGGCTTGTTCTGCAAAAATAAAAATAGCATAGCCCTTTTTTTCAAAGGATTG
>JBJOIU010000083.1:0-6682 GCA_046046935.1 Bacteroidota bacterium | reverse complement strand
TATGCTAGAACTTTCCCAGTTATTGCTCAAGCAGAGGTTAAAACAATTTTAAAAGCAACAGGAGATAATTATATTAGAGAAAGAGCAAATAAAGAATCACACCATGAGTAATAAAGTAATATACGCCATTTATAATGACGATGATATATTGATGGATGCCGTTAAAAAAACACGTGCTGCTCATTATCATATCGAAGAAGTTTTTAGTCCATTTCCTGTTCACGGATTGGATAAAGCTATGGGACTTGCCCCAACACGTTTAGCAATTTGTGCTTTTTTATATGGGTTGTGTGGTATCTCTTTTGGAACTTGGATGATGAATTATATTATGATTCAAGATTGGCCTCAAGATATTGGAGGTAAGCCAAGTTTTAGCTATATCGAAAATATGCCAGCTTTCGTTCCAATTATGTTTGAAGAAACGGTATTTTTTGCAGCTCACTTAATGGTTATTACTTTTTATATGAGAAGTAAGTTATGGCCTTTCAAACAAGCTGAAAATCCAGATGTAAGAACAACAGATGACCATTTTTTAATGGAAGTTGCGGTAAATAATAATGAAGAAGAATTAGTTTCATTCTTTGAAAGTACTGGAGCTGTTGAAGTAAAAGTAATAGATAAGCATTAATCATAGTTATGAAAAGTATATTTAAAACAGCGTTTTTAATTGGTATGACTGTATTAGTTTCATCATGCCATGATAAATCTGCTCCAAACTACCAGTATTTTCCAAATATGTATGAATCAGTAGGATATGAAACCTACTCTGAGTCAGCTGCATTTAAAGATGGTAAAGAAGGTCAGCTTCCTGCTGCTGGATCAATCAACAGAGGTTTTGTTCCTTATGAATATGAAAATAGTACTGCTGGATATGAATTGGCTAAGGCAAATCTTAAATCTCCATTAGATTCTATTCAGAAAGATTTGACCAAAGGTCAAGAACTTTATGAAATCTACTGTATCAGTTGTCATGGTGCAGCAGGTAACGGTAAAGGAAAATTAGTTGAAAGAGAAAAATTTCTTGGTGTACCAAGTTATGCTGACAGACCAATCACTGAAGGAAGTATTTTCCATGTGATTACTTACGGTCTTAATTCAATGGGTTCTCATGCCAATCAATTGGATACCAAAGAACGTTGGTTAGTTGCTAACTACGTGCTTAAACTTAAAAGCGAATTATAATTGTTGAACAAACTGATCGTATAAGATATGTATACATTTTCAAGTAAATTAAAAACTTTTTCTTTAATCCTTATGGCAGTTGGTCTATTAGGAATAGGTTATGGTTTTTATACTGCTCCTAAAGATATTAAAGAAGTGGAACAGCTTCTAAGTGCTGAAAACCATGGTGGTCATGGTGAAGTAAAACATGAAGCTGAAACTACACATGCTGCAAAAGTTGAAAATCATGAAGCCACTCCAGCAACACATAAAGAAGTATCTGAGGTAGATGCTCATGCCGAACATGAGGCTCATCTTACACATGTATTGCACCAATTGCAAAACAAACCATGGGCTGCATTGTACGTAGCTTGTATTTTCTTTTTACTAATTTCAATGGGAACGTTAGCATTTTATGCTATTCAGCAAGTAGCACAAGCAGGTTGGTCTCCAGTATTATTTAGAGTTATGCAAGGTATAACGGCTTACTTGCCTGTAGGCTCTGTTTTGTTTTTTATCTTCCTAATTTTATCAGGTTTACATTTTAATCATTTATTTGTTTGGTTAGGAGAAGGTGTTACTGATCCTACTAATGCAAACTATGATGAAATAATTGCTGGGAAATCAGGCTATCTTAATTTTCCTTTTTGGATTGTTAGAGCAGCAATTTTCTTATTAGGGTGGAATTTATATCGTTATTATTCAAGAAAAAATTGTTTGGCTCAAGATGAAGCGAATGATAACTTGAACTACAAAAAGAATTTTAAAATATCTGCGGGATTTTTGGTTTTCTTTATTGTATCTGAATCAATTATGTCTTGGGATTGGATTATGTCAATTGATCCTCACTGGTTCAGTACATTATTTGGTTGGTATGTTTTTGCTAGTTTCTTTGTAAGTGGTATTACCATGATTGCGATGGTTACCTTATACCTTAAATCAAAAGGATATTTAGAGTACGTTAATACAAGTCACATTCACGATTTAGCTAAATTCATGTTTGGAATTAGTGTTTTCTGGACTTATTTATGGTTCTCTCAATTTATGTTGATTTGGTATGCAGATATTCCTGAAGAAATCACTTACTATGTAACTCGTATTCAATTATACAACTTACCATTTTTTGGAGCAGTTGCCATGAACTTCTTATTTCCACTATTGATTTTAATCAATACTGATTTCAAAAGAATTACTTGGGTTTTAGTTATGGCGGGAATAGTAATTTTATTAGGTCATTATGTTGATTTCTTCAATATGATTATGCCTGGTACAGTGGGTGACCAATGGTTTATTGGAGTATCTGAAATTGCTTCTGTGTTTTTCTTCCTTGGATTGTTTATTTATGTTGTTTTTACAGCATTAACAAAAGTTCCATTATTGGCTAAAAGAAATCCATTTATTGACGAGAGTAAACATTTTCATTATTAATATTTAAAGAAAAAACAGATGACAAGTTTGTTGGTAATTATAATCTTAGTTTTATTAGCAGTTGCACTTTGGCAATTGACAAAAATCTTTGACCTTTCACAAGTTGGCGCTTCTAAATCAGACGCTTCAGAGGTTGCAACTGATAATGATAATAATGTTCAAGGATATTTAATGTTTGGTTTTTTGGCCTTCATTTATATTTTTACGATTTATGGTTTATTAAAATGGGGAGATCTACCTTTACATACACCTGCTTCAGCGCATGGTGCTGATGTTGACAATTTGATGAATATTACATGGGTTTTAATCTTTATTGTTCAAGCCATTACTCAAGTTTTATTACACTTTTTTGCCTTTAAATATAGAGGTAAGGAAAATCAAAAAGCATTGTTTTTTGCTGATAATAATAAATTGGAAGCCATTTGGAGTGTTATCCCAGCTGTAGTTTTGGCGGGTTTAATTTTGTATGGTTTGTATGCTTGGAATAATATTATGTTTGTTGATGAAGAAGAGGATGTTGTTGTTATTGAATTGTATGCTCAGCAATTTAAGTGGTCAGCTCGATATGCTGGTGCTGATAATGTTTTAGGTAAAGCGAATGTAAGATTAATTGAAGGAGTAAATACATTAGGTGTGGATTTAGCAGATCCAAATGCACAAGATGATATTGTAGTTTCAGAATTGCATATTCCTAAAGGTAAAAAAGTACATTTTAAAATTCGTTCTCAAGACGTTCTGCATTCAGCTTATATGCCACATTTTAGAGCTCAAATGAATTGTGTTCCTGGTATGGTAACTGAATTTTCTTTTACTCCGATATATACATCTTCTGAGTATAGAGAATTGCCTTTTATGGTAGAGAAAGTTGCTAGGATTAATGAATTGAGAGCTAAACAAAGTATTAAGTTAGTATCTGAAGGTAAAACGGCTTTAGATCCTTATACTTTTGATTATATTTTGCTTTGTAACAAAATTTGTGGAGCATCACATTATAATATGCAAATGAAAATTGTTGTTGACTCACCAGAAGATTATAAAAAATGGTTGTCTGAACAAGTGGCTTTGGTTAAAGAAGTAAAAGCAGCAAGTGAAACTACACCTGCAGAAGGAACTGGTTCAGATTCAACCACTATTACTACTGATACAGCTGTTGCTAAAATAGCTATGAAATAATTAATTAAGAAATTTAAAGTATACAAATATGTCAGCAGAAGGACACGGTCACGAACACGATCATCATCATAAAGAAACTTTCATTACTAAGTATATATTTAGTATTGATCATAAAATGATTGCTAAACAATATCTTATAACTGGTATTGTTATGGGAATTATTGGTGTAGGAATGTCATTGCTTTTTAGAATGCAGTTGGCTTGGCCAGAAGAATCATTTAAAATTTTCAATATTTTATTAGGTGATAAATTTGCTCCAGAAGGGGTGATGGCCAATGATATCTATCTTGCTTTGGTTACAATACACGGAACAATAATGGTTTTCTTTGTATTAACAGCTGGGCTTAGTGGTACTTTTAGTAACTTATTGATTCCGCTTCAAATTGGCGCAAGAGATATGGCGTCAGGATTTATGAATATGATTTCATACTGGTTATTCTTTTTGTCAAGTGTAATTATGGTTTGTTCTCTATTTGTTGAAGCAGGTCCTGCATCTTCTGGATGGACAATTTATCCGCCCTTAAGTGCGCTTCCTCAAGCTATCCCTGGTTCAGGTGCTGGAATGACACTTTGGTTGGTTTCTATGGCTATTTTCATTGCGTCTTCTTTAATGGGATCTTTGAATTATGTTGTAACTGTTATTAATTTAAGAACTAAAGGAATGACAATGACTAGATTGCCTCTTACTATTTGGGCTTTCTTCATTACGGCAGTTATCGGGATTGTATCTTTCCCAGTTTTATTATCTGCTGCTTTGTTATTGATTTTTGATAGAAGTTTTGGTACTTCATTCTTCTTGTCTGATATTTATATTGCTGGAGAAGTATTACATTACCAAGGTGGTTCGCCAGTATTGTTTGAACACTTATTCTGGTTCTTAGGTCACCCTGAAGTGTATATTGTGTTATTGCCAGCTTTAGGTATTACATCTGAAATTATTGCTACCAACTCTCGTAAACCAATTTTTGGTTACAGAGCGATGATTATGTCAATTTTAGCGATTGCATTTTTGTCTACAATTGTTTGGGGTCACCACATGTTCGTTTCGGGAATGAATCCTTTCTTAGGGTCAGTGTTTACTTTTACAACATTATTGATTGCGATACCATCCGCTGTAAAAGCGTTTAACTATATTACAACTTTATGGAGAGGTAACTTGCAGTTCAATCCTGCTATGTTATTTTCTATTGGATTAGTTTCTACTTTTATTACAGGTGGTTTGACAGGAATTATTCTTGGAGATAGTACTTTGGATATCAATGTTCATGATACTTATTTCGTAGTAGCTCACTTCCACTTAGTAATGGGTATTTCTGCTCTTTACGGAATGTTCGCTGGAATTTACCATTGGTATCCAAGAATGTTTGGAAGAATGTTGAATAAAAACTTAGGATATATTCACTTTTGGGTAACAGCAGTTTGTGCTTACGGAGTATTCTTCCCAATGCATTTTATCGGTTTAGCTGGTTTACCAAGACGTTATTATACAAACACTAACTTCCCTTTATTTGACGATTTGCAAAATGTAAACGTTTTAATTACAACTTTTGCTTTGATTGGAGGAGCTTTCCAATTAGTGTTCTTGTACAATTTCTTTGTTAGTATTTTCTACGGTAAGAAAGCAGAACAAAATCCATGGAAATCAAATACTTTAGAATGGACAGCGCCGGTGGAACATATTCACGGTAACTGGCCAGGTGAAATTCCAGAAGTACACAGATGGCCTTACGATTATAGTAATCCAGAACACGAAGAGGATTTTGTCCCTCAAAATGTGCCAATGAAACCAGGTGAAGCAGTTTTACATCATTAATATATAAAGCCTCTTTTTTAGAGGCTTTTTTATTTGTTTTTAGTGACAGTACTAATTTCTATTTATTCCTCCAAAATCTTTCTCTATCTTTGTTTTATGAATGAAAATTTAGACCCGACTACGAAAGGATATAATCCAGAAGAACTTGATCTTGAAAAAAGATTAAGACCGCTTTCTTTTGATGATTTTGCAGGTCAAGACCAAATTCTTGAAAATCTTAAAGTTTTTGTTGAAGCTGCTAATCAGCGTAATGAAGCATTGGATCATACATTGTTTCATGGCCCTCCTGGATTGGGTAAAACTACGTTAGCCAATATACTTGCCAATGAACTGCAGGTAGGAATTAAAATTACCTCTGGACCTGTTTTAGATAAACCGGGTGATTTAGCAGGTTTGCTGACTAATCTTGAAGAAAGAGATGTTTTATTTATAGACGAAATTCATCGTTTGAGTCCTATCGTTGAGGAATATTTGTATTCTGCTATGGAAGATTTCAAGATTGATATTATGATTGAGTCAGGACCCAATGCAAGAACGGTTCAAATCAACTTGAATCCATTTACCCTTATTGGTGCTACGACTCGTTCGGGATTGTTGACTGCACCCATGCGCGCGCGTTTTGGGATTGCTTCCCGTTTACAATATTACACCACAGAACTTTTAACTACAATTATAGAGCGTAGCGCTAGTATCTTAAAAATGCCTATTGATCTTGAAGCTGCTATCGAAATTGCAGGGAGAAGTAGAGGAACACCTCGTATAGCCAATGCACTGCTGCGTAGAGTGCGCGATTTTGCTCAAATTAAAGGGAATGGTACAATTGACATCGAAATTGCAAGATATGCCTTAAAAGCGCTTAATGTGGATGCTCACGGTTTAGACGAAATGGACAATAAAATTTTAAATACCATTATTGATAAATTTAAAGGAGGTCCAGTGGGTTTGACTACATTGGCAACAGCTGTTTCTGAGAGTAGCGAAACCATCGAAGAAGTGTATGAGCCATTTTTAATTCAAGAAGGTTTTATCATGCGTACTCCTCGTGGTCGTGAAGTAACAGATAAAGCCTATAAACATTTAGGCAAATTGAACACCAATATTCAAGGC
>JBJOIU010000082.1:0-6977 GCA_046046935.1 Bacteroidota bacterium | reverse complement strand
GCTTTAATATTTTTGTCCCTACTAATTTCAAGCAACCCTTGTTCTTTTGCTGGAATAGACTGAAGCAAATTCGTATATTTTTCATTATTGCTTAAATAACTGTCTCTACTTTTCTCTAGGGTATTTCTGTAGGCATTCATATTTTCCTTTATCCTATCCTTAGTAGCAGTTATCTGATCTGACAAGGAAACCATTAAAGGGTTATTGGTTGCAGTGGTATGTTTAATTTTGTCATGTTGTAATTCATACTCATTTAATGTTGTGACCAATTGCGTTAATGTAGGATCAAGCAACCCCAGCGTACTAGGCATGATTAGAATACTATGTTGCTTATTGGTCATTTTAACTTCTAACTCATCTAGCACATTCAACTTAAGATCGATATCACTCAATCTTTGATCGTTTAAACTGACATTTTGTAAAAACAGCTGTCCTTGTGTACTGATATCAACAGCTTCACTCTGTCCCTTAAAAAGCCTAATTTCTCTTTCGATAGAATCAAGTTGACTTCCGATTATATTTAATCTCGCGTCGATAAAATTAAGCGTGTTTTTAGCAAGAATTTTTTTCTCAGTGAGCATCATTTGATTGTAAGTACCAATTAATTCATTTAGGACAGCCTCTGCTAACAATGGATCTCCGTCTCGATATTGAAGATTTATGACACTTGACAACTTGTTTGTTGCAGTCACTTTTAATGCATTCAAAAGCCGATTAGAGGCAGATTCATTATTAATAAGTTCAAAATACAATGGCTCTTTTGTCCATGAACTATGTTCGTTCTTAGTGAACTTTAAGGTTCCAAATGGCGTATTGACCCATTGATTCATAGTACAGACGAGTTGATCATTCAAAGTGACTAATTGATTTTTGCCATTATAGTCAAATTTGATAGCACCAAATTCAGTATTGACATCTCTGCCATTTTTTAGTTCAATTAATATTGGGCTACTTAAATAAGCTCTTTTTTTATTCAAACTATTTTTAAAATAGATAGGCGCATTTAAATGTAAGGATTGAACTACTTTGTCAATAATCGCTCTTGACTGAAGCACTTGTACCTCATTTTCAATAATTTTCTTAGCACTGATTGAGTTAAGCGACTCCATTAATTTTGACTCTTCGTTACCTTTTTTTTCGTCCTTGATGATTAACAGTGCATTTGCCTGGTAATATGCTGGAGAAAACTGCAAATAGGCGTAACCTGATAAGCATAAGATGAAGCAGAAGATCAAAAATAATCGCCATTGCTCAGTACATATTTTTAATGCACTGACTAATAATCCTTCTTCGTTCTGCACTATATTGGTATTATTTTTTTTCATAATTGTATTATTGATATAAAACACGATCCACTAATAAAATAACTACTGACAGGCCAGATAAGAAAACAGGCAACAATCTAGTCCCTCTTCCAACACTAGCTACTTTGTTTTTATTGGCTTCAACATATACTACATCATTAGGTTGTAAATAATAATAAGGAGACTGAAGAAAGTCTTTAGAATTAAGATTAATATACTTAACCTGTTTAATGCCATCCGACTCTCTTATTAATAATACATTGTCTTTTCGACCATAAATTGTGATATCACCAGCAAGCCCAATGGCTTTTAACAATGAGATATTTTCATTTGGGACTGATATCACAGAAGGCTTTCCAACTTCTCCAATAACTGTAACTTCATAGTTAACGTGTCTGATATTTACAATGGGGTCCATTAGTAAATGTTTGTCTAGAATAATATGGGTAATCGTATCTTTTAACTGGTCTTTCGTCAATCCCGCTGCTTTGATATTGCCTAATAATGGCAAATTGATTACTCCATTGTCATTTACTAAGTATCCACTTGACTGCGTGTTCAAACCAGCGCTAGTAGAAGAAGTAAATACAAAACTATTGGTGGTATTGAAAATAGCAGAAGCATCTTGGTTTAAACTTGTTATTGAAATGTTTAAGATGTCGTTTTTTTGAATCTTTGGCACTTGTTGACTTCTAAATGCTTTAATAGAATTAAATGCAAGAAGCGTATCTGATGCATTATTAAAATAAGTGGTAGACTTTGTTGAAACGCAAGACTCCATCATCATAAATATTAGAAAAAATCCAAATAAGCGAACGGTCATTTTTTTCATATTAGTTGATATTTGTTAAAAGAATATCGGAGGACAAACATAGGATTGATTGTAAAAAACAAAACTGACCAATATCAAAAGTTAAAATAATTGTAATCAAGTATTTTATATATAAAAAACTGATCATAAACCAAGATTAAGTATAAATACCTAATAGGGCTAAAGCATAAAACGAAAAATGCCCAAAACTATCGTCCTGGGCATTAAGTTTAAGCATTCTTAAACACTACTTAATTGGAATATGCTTGGAAGCAGATTGCTTTTTAAATTCTTCTCTAGAAGGAAGCTTGATACTCAATAAGCCATTTTCATAATGAGCGTCAATTTTGTCTGTGTTGACTTCATTGGGAATGGTAAAGGTTCTACTAAAAGAAGCATAATTGTATTCCTTTCTTGTATATCTGGCATTTTTATCCTCAATCGAATCTTCTTTCGAACAACTAATGGTTAATAGATTGTCGTTAAAGTCGATTTTGAAATCGTCTTTTTTCATGCCTGGCACAGCCATTGAGATTAAATAGTCCCCATTCTGGCTAGTGATGTTTACTGCTGGTACTGAAAAATGACTGGTCCCCATCCTGAAATTACTTAATAAATCTGTCCATGGGTTTACTAAATCGTCAAAAATAGTAGGCATTAAACTTGATTGCCTTGTTAAAGAATTTGTCATAATAAAAGATTTGAATTTTAATAATAAACAAATCTAGCATCTACTTAAGCCATTACAAATGATGGCAATCAAATAGGGATATGATATAAAGTGCCCTATTCATTCACTACTAAATCCAACATGAATCATTATTGCATTTGACGAGCATCATTGTCTTCTAAATTAGGCTATACTATGTTTGTAGACGGTCAAACTTTTATGAAAAAATAAAAATTAAATATGAAAAAGATTTTATTGGCAATTGATGGCTCAAATTATTCACAAGGCGCCATGGAATTTGCAAAAACGCTAAATGAAAAAAACAGAATTGTGTTAACAGGTATATTTATACCAAAGAAAGATTATGCAAGATTGTGGAATTATGCTGGCGAAGGGATGGGCTCTACCTATTTTATCCCTTTAATTGAAGACGTTGACGCAGCTGAAATTAAGGCTGCAATCATGAAATTTGAAAAAGAGTGTCAAAACAATGATATAGAATACAAAGTACATAAAGACTATGACGATTCGTCTATCGCTACACTCATTAAAGAGTCTAGATTTGCAGATTTATTGCTATTGGGATCTGAAACCTTTTACAAGGATTATGGGGTAAATAAAGTTTCAGAATACCTAGTAGAGACCCTTAAGGATATAGAATGTCCTGCAATTGTAGTGCCAGAAAAATATGCATTTCCAAAATGCAATATTATAGCTTATGATGGCAGCAAGTCGTCCATGTTCGCAATAAAACAATTTGCTTATTTATTCCCAGAACTAGCACATCATAAAACTATTATTGTCTATTCAAAAGAAGATGACAAACACGAAATACCTGATCAAATATTGATTGAGGAATTTGCTGTAAAGCATTTCAATGATTTAACCATATTTAAGAATAATGCGGCGCCTGCTTCTTATTTCAATAGCTTGTTTCTTGAAAGAAAGAATGCAATACTAATAAGCGGCGCATATGGAAAGAGTGGAATTGGTTCATTATTTCATAAAAGTTTTGTAAGCGAATTGATTCAAGATCACGCTATACCTGTATTTATTGCCAACAGAAGATAATCTTTGCAAAAATGATCGCAGTTCAATCTACTATTGTTAGTACTCATTACCTGGAAGTCACAAGTCCAGCCTTCCAACAGTATGGATTTATACCTCAACAATATACTTGTGATGGGCATAATGAAGCACCTGAATTAATAGTCAATAGAACACCAGTAACCGCAAAGTCACTCGCTGTCATTGTGGACGACCCTGACGCTCCAGTTGGCGCTTGGGTACATTGGATAGCATGGAATATTCCACCCAACTCAATTATAAAAGGCAATAAACTAAAAGGCAGACAAGGCATTAATGACTTTGGAATGCATAAATATTGTGGGCCATGCCCGCCCAAAGGTATTCACCATTATCATTTCAAAGTGTATGCACTCGACAAGTTCTTAGTAGACCTTAGCCTTGATTGTACTAAATACCAATTAGAAAAAGCCATGTCAAGACATATAGTGGCATTTGGTGAACTAGTTGGACTTTATAAAAGAATTTAAATAATTAAGCATGAAAACAATGCAATCGGCCTCTTATTCAGATTTAATTTTATCTGAAAGCTATTATCCAAGCATTTCCATCATCGTTTCAGTGGACATAAAAGTGAACCCGTTTAAAGAAATAACGGGCCATTTGAAAGTCATGGTACATAAAACAAGTGCCGAACTATTGAAAACCTACCCTAAAAGTATTGCCAATCCGGTTATTAAGAAACTGAAAAATGTTATTTCAGAAATTGATTATTCGAAAGTAACCAAAAGCATTGCCATTTTCGTTTCTCCTTTGTTAGAGAAATTTTATTATTTAGACATGCCACTTGAAGATCGAATTGTTATAGATGATTCATTTGAAATCAGAGACTTAGTCTATGCTAAAAAAGAGATTCACAAATACATTCTAATGGTCATTAGCAGCAAGGAAGGAACATTCTATTTGGGCAACTCAACTAGTATGTTAAAAATAGAAAGGCTAAAGGCAGTCGACATAGATGGCTTATACCACGATATGCCAGAAAAGGTGGCCAATTTCACCGATGAATCAAAAATTAAAGAAAATCAAATTGACAAGTTTTTGCATCATGTCGATCTTCAACTAAAACAAGTTTTGCTTCAGTACAATATTCCAGTATTTTTTATGGGCACGCCTAAGATTATTGGGCATTTT
Organism: Bacteroidota bacterium; assembly: GCA_046046935.1. Taxonomy (GTDB): domain Bacteria; phylum Bacteroidota; class Bacteroidia; order Chitinophagales; family Chitinophagaceae; genus Sediminibacterium. The sequence goes on along the minus strand of JBJOIU010000082.1, from coordinate 1,972 downwards.
AAACAAATTAGTCACCAGAAAAAATATATAGCAGAATATATACATGGAAATTATGAGGAATATACCGAACCACAGCTTTTAGAATTAACTGAACCTTACGTTACAAAATGGAATAAACAAAAGAAAGATGATCTGATAAAAATAATTGATGATGCCATGGGAAATAGAACATTGGCTGTAGGCATTAAAGAAGTATGGAGAAGAGCAACAGAGAAAAAAGGAAAGCATTTAATCATTGAAAAAAACTATGTGTACCCCGCAAGACAAAGTGCAAAAAAAGAAATCATATTCGAATACGACGACATGGTGCATAACGATTTATACATTAAGGACGCCGTAGATGACGTGATTGAAAAAACACTGGCTACTGGTGGTATAGTGGAATTTGTTGATGAAGATGTATTAAAAGATTATCAAAAAATTGTGCTCATTCAATACTATTAATTCAAAATAACAATGAACGAAATTTCCGAACATAGTCAATACCTGCTTCAGTCTCGGTATCTATTAAAAAATGATATTGGAGAATTAATCGAGACCCCAGATGAATTATTTAAAAGGGTGGCAAAAGCTGTTGCTAATGCAGAATACCAATGGAACGGAAAAGAGCAAGCTATTTTATGGGAGCATCAATTTTATACTTGTTTATCTAACTTGTCCTTTTTACCCAACTCCCCCACATTAATGAATGCAGGTAATACAGAACAGCAATTAAGCGCGTGTTTTGTATTGCCTATATATGACTCCATGCAAAGCATTCATGACAGTTTCAAATATGCAAAATTAATCCAATCAAGCGGCGGCGGTGTAGGATTCAATTTTTCAAAGATTTCCCCTAAAAATAATTACGCCTATTCTATATGCAAGCATTTATCTGGGCCTTTGTCTATCATAGAAGACTTTGACTCCTTAACCGAAGGGGTTAAACAAGCAGGTAGAAGAAGAGGGGCCAATATGGCCATACTTGATATCAATCATCCAGACATTGAAGCGTTTATAGAAGCGAAACACAAGTCAAGCGTTTTAAATAACTTCAATCTATCCATTGCAATAACAGACCAGTTTATGCATGCAGTAGAAAAAAATGAAGAATGGGAATTGATCCATCCTAATTATAGAAATGTGGAGAAAAGAGTAGATGCAAAAAAATTATGGAACAGCGTCATTCAATCTGCTTGGGCTACTGGAGATCCGGGACTGTTGTTTATAGACACCATCAATCAGCACAATCCTTTACCCACCATAGGCAATATCAATGCAACTAACCCCTGTGGCGAAGTTCCTTTAATGCCTTACGAATCCTGCAATCTAGGCTCTTTAAATTTGGTCAAATTTCTAAAAGGGAATAACGGAGGAAAAGAAATCAATTGGAGAAAATTAGAAGAAACCGTAAACACAGCAATAAGATTTTTAGACAATGTCATTGAAATCAATACTTATCCTACACCTGAGATAAAAGCTACCACATTAAAAAGCCGTAAAATAGGATTAGGTGTAATGGGATGGGCGGATTTATTAATTGAACTTGAAATCCCGTACGATTCAGACAAAGCGGTACAATTAGGGGAAAAAATAATGCAATTTATCAGCGAGAAATCCACGGATGCATCCATGCATTTAGCAATTGAAAGAGGTAGTTTCCCAAGCTGGAATAAAAGTGTTTATGCCCCTGATACACTAATGAGAAACGCAACAAGAACAAGCATTGCCCCTACGGGTAGTATTTCAATAATAGCCAATACCAGCTCATCAATTGAACCTCTGTTTGCATTAGCCTATGCGCAAAAACATATTCTTGAAGCGCATGTATTTGAAAATGTAAACCAAGCATTAATTGACACTTTAAAAAAACACAAGCTATACACAACTGATGTGATGAAGAAAATACTTAAGTATGGCTCAATTGCCTATATTTCTGAAATACCAGTTGCCATTAGAAATCTATTTAAGACTGCACAAGAAATTGCTCCAG
>JBJOIU010000081.1:0-7344 GCA_046046935.1 Bacteroidota bacterium | reverse complement strand
CAAAACTGCAAGTAGACCAACTTTCACATCTGAAATAGTTGAATTAGACCATATCAACGTGAAGAGAAAGATTAAAGGAAAATCTACTTGGGATGATATTAACATCACTCTGTATGACCCAATCGTTCCATCGGGAGCACAACAGGTAATGGAGTGGATTAGAAGTTCACATGAATCTTTAACAGGTAGAGATGGATACGCAGCATTCTACAAAAAAGATATTACTTTCTATCTATTAGGACCAGTTGGTGATAAAGTAGAACAATGGACATTGAAGGGAGCATTTATTACATCTGCAAACTTTGGTGAATTAGATTGGGCATCAAACGACCCATTATCAATTGAATTAACTTTAACTTACGATTACGCTATACTTGAATACTAATCTCTAATAGTTAAACTCTTAAATATAAAAGGGGAAGCAGCAATGTTTCCCCTTTGTTTTTTTAAAAAATGTGATATATATTATTAAACAACATAAAGTTATATTTTATTATGGAACAAGAATTAGAACAACACGTTACAAGAGGTTTGGCAACACCACCTCAACAATTTTCACAGAAAAATTATCCATTTCCAACCGAAGTTATCAGTTTACCATCAAAAGGATTATGTTATCCTGAATCATCCCCATTGTCCAAAGGAGAAATAACAATTAAATTAATGACGGCAAAAGAAGAAGATATTCTTACCTCAGTTAATTTAGTTAAAAAGGGTATTCACTTAGATAAATTATTAGAATCGGTTGTAGTTGAACCTGGTGTAAATGTAAGTGATTTGTTAGTAGGAGATAAAAATGCTATTTTAATAACTTCTAGAATATTGGCATTTGGACCCGATTACGATGTTAGCATCAATGACCCTGAGGAAAATGAAGAAGTTAAAATAACGGTGGATTTATCAAAAATAAAAATTAAAGAAATTGATGAATCTAAATTAAGTAGAAATAATGAATACGATTATACATTACCAAATTCAAAAACAAACATAAAGTTTAAATTATTGACACATGGTGATGAACTTGCAATCCAAAAAGATGTTGAAGCACTTCAAAAAACTACAAAAGGAAGTAATGAAATTACATCCAGATATAGAAGAATTATTGTAGAAGTAGATGGTGTTAGAGATTTGGGTACTATTAGTAATTTTGTTACCAATAGATTATTAGCAGGTGATTCAAAAGCATTACGAAAAGAAATTGGTTCAATTAGTCCGGACTTAGATTTAAAATTTGAATACGAATCTCCATTTACCGGTGAGAAGGAGGCTCTCCGAATTCCTTTTGGGATTGACTTTTTTTACCCTTCCGAGTAATTATTCAGTAGTATTACATCAGAAACTATTTCAAATGATATATTATGCCAATGGTGGATTCAATTGGCATGATATATATTTTATGCCAATTAAGTTGAGAGAATTCTATTGGAGAGAATTACTTAAAGCAAAAGAAAGTGAAAGTGAGGCAATGAATAATGTTACAAATAAATCATCTTCAAATAATTCTTCTAAAATAAGAAGAAAGTGATATTTATATAAGAATAAATAACAAATAATGGGAAGATTAGTTGAAGTAAGTGTTTGGACACGTATATTAGACCTATTTTATCAATCACAAAAGAATGGTAAAGAGAGTGAATTATTGTCCACATTAAGAAAAAAAGACCCCGAAATAGCCGATATATACAAAGATTGGTACGGCAAAAGTGCATCAGTTCTTCAAGCAACCAAACGTGCTTTGGAAAAAAGGGGAAGTGATACATCTTCAATAGATGCTTTACTTAAAAAGTATGAACAATAATGCCAGCCGGAGAAAGTTTAAATTCACTTAAAGGAAAAAAAAATCTAATCAAAGAACTACAATCTGAGATTGAAAAATTATATGCCTTAGAAAGTTCAATAACAGAACAAGAATTTAAACAACTCGAACAATTAGAAAAAAGACAAAAAAGTTTAGAAAGTAATCTTAAAAAACAAGAAAAGTTACAGAAGTCCATAAACAGTAGTCTTATGGATTTTGAAGATATTGATTCATCATTAGTCAGTATAGGAAATCGTATAGGAAAAAATTCAGCACTTTATCAGGTAAACGTGGATAGAACCAATATGATGAAGGCAACGATGGAGGGTATATCTAGTATTTTAGTAGAAAATAATGATTTAAGTGCCCAACAAACAAAAGTAGCAAAAAATGCAGCTAATGCATATAAAAATACTCAACAATCTATATTAAATGCTGGGTTAGCATTAGCAAAAAACGAAATCACCCAAGTTGAATATAATAATTTAATACAAAAATCATATCAAGGGTTTCAGGATTTAGTAGATGCAATAGATACATCAACCGAATCTGGAAAACAACTTGTAGAAATATTTAAAGCAGCCGGAGATGAATTACAATCCGTTACAAAAGCTGCTCAAAGTGCAGCGGATAAATTGGATGGAATGCATGCCGCATTAGACCAATTGGGTAGCACTGGTATTCCGTTGGTAAATGAGTTGAGTGGGGCATTAAAAGATATTGCAGAAAAGGGTACATTGGGTAAAGCGGCATTAATTGCATTAGGAGCAGCTGCCGGTAAATTGGCATATGATTATTTTGGTGCACCAATACAAGCTGCAATTGTGGCACAAGGTGAAATAAAGAAAAATCAAATTGAAGGAGCTGCAAATGTAGCAAAAGCAGGAAATGAATTGGCATTTGCGGCAAAACAGGCTGCAATGGATTTTGGCTATCAATTGCAAGAAATGGCTGCTCAATTTAATGCAGCTTCTAAAACTGCGTTTTTTGGTAAAGGATTGGGTAGTGTTGGGTACGCTGCATCTAAATTACAACTGGCAGGTATATCGGCAGAAACCATAGCATCGGCAACTACAAGTGCTTCAAAAGCCGGTAGTGGTTCTACTAAATTGGCAGCAGATATGGCTATATTTGCTGAAAGAAGTGGTATATCTGTTGATAATCTTGCAAATGTACAACAAGCATTTAAATTGTTAGATAAAGTTAGTTCTAAAACTGCATTAAATTTAGCAGAAGGTACAAGAGCAATGGCAGAACAAGCTGGTTTAAATATTGGTGATGTAATGAATGAAGTTGCATCTGCATCTGAAATGGCATTGGATTATCAAGTTCAAAGTGGTAAAGCATTGGCTAGACAAGTAGTTTATGCAAAATCATTGGGAGTTAGTTTTTCAGAAGTAGCCAAAGCAGGGCAAAGTATGGTATTGAACTATAAAGATAGTATCAAAGCCGAAATGAGTTTATCATCTATGCTTGGTAAAAATGTAAACTTATCAGAGGTTAGAGCTAAGTTTATGTCAGGTGACCAAGAGGGTGCATTAAATTCATTAAAAGCACAAGGATTAAAACCATCTGAAATGAATATGTTCCAAAAGCAAGCCTTACAACAGGCATTGGGTGGGATGGATTTAAATTCATTGGAAAAAATAGGAACACCTGGTTACCAAGAAGGTGCCGGAAAAGTAGGTACATTAGAAGAAAAAAGTGCCAAAGCATCAAATGATGCATTTTTAACATTGAAACAAAGTGCAGCATCTGCATTGAATACCCAACAAGCAATGATAGCAGGCCAGAAAGCAGTTGCCCAAGCTGCTTTGGATACTATGAAAGAAAATGCTTGGTTAAATTCACAAGCATATTTAGATTACCAAACTCAATTAGCACAATTAGAAATAGAAAGAAAGTTTAAAGAAAATGCAGGTGGTGCATTGGCAGCATCCGGTGGAGCATTGCTTGGTAATTATTTACCTGACTTATTTAAAATGCTTAAAGGTGGTGGGGGTGCAGCAGGAGAGGGTGGAATGATGTCAGGAGCAGGTAAATTCATAACAAAAGGTGGTGGAGCTGCTATTGCAGGTTTAGTTAGTGGTGTTATGGGTTTCATGGATAAAAAAGAAAAAGGTGGAACTACCGGTGAAGCAGTAGGTTCTGGGGTACTAAGAGGTGGTATGGCAATTACCGGTGCTGCACTTGGTACTGCATTTGGACCAATAGGAACTCTTATAGGTGGATTTTTAGGAGATGCGGTAGGTGGTTGGATAGATGAGTACGCACCAGGTGTTTCGGCTAAATTTGGTGAAGTTTGGGATAAAATGATTGGAAAATTTGCAAAGATTGGCGATGCTTTTAAACCTGTCATAGAAACTGTTGATAAATTTATAAAAGGACTTGGCTTTGAAGATGGATTAGGAAGTATATTTTCTACGGTAGCTGATTTTGTTGGAACTGGACTTGTAGCACCATTTGAAGTATTAATGAGTGTTTTTGGATGGGTAGCTGATATGGCAACTGCGTTTGGTCAATTGTTAAGTGGGGATGTTGATGGTGCGTTAAAAACATTATCAACTGGATTTACCGATTTAATGTACGCAGTATTTGCACCATTTGACCATGTTTTTACAACTCTTCACAATGGTTTTGCAAAACTTTGGAATAGTATAGCCGATAGTGCTTTGGGAAAAACCTTTAATCTTGGTCGTATGAATGATAAGATGAAAGAAAATACAAATCCAAACGATAAAATACCCCAAAAATCTATAACACCGGAAGTTCAAAAATCGGTAGCAATTACTGCAAATAAACCGGTAGTTACTGCTACACAAACATCAACAAAGGTAAATGAAAAAATCCATAAAAAACAAAATGAAACATTAAAAGAAAATAAATTTTCTGGTAATGTTCAAAATCAGATGGTAGCACTTTTAGCAACCAGTACGGCATTGATGGAACAACTTGTATTGAATACCGCAGGTGATAGACAGATTAATTTAGATGGTGCTACTGTTAATAAAAAATTATTAGCAAATTCTCGTAAAAACTACGGATTGACTAGACAATCTTAATAATTTCCATAAATTTACATTAAAGATATTTATAGTAAATACAAACTATAAATGGCAACAATAGCAGATTTATTTAAAAACCAAGAAAAAGATTTATACGAAAATGAAATAGTTCGTATAGAAAGTCGTGGTTTAGTAAATCCACCAAGAGCAGCTGCATTGTTAGCATCTTCACCTAATGCAATAGGTGATGTAATAGGTGGACAATTGGCAGGTATTATAGGTGGTAGTGCAAATAGACCATCTGATACAATATATAAAGGTAAAACATTCATTGATAAACCAGTATCAATAACAGGTGTAACCGAAGGTTTATTAAAAAATTCAGTAGAAGCAGGAACTAACTACTATGTAAAAAGAGAACCATCTTCTATTCCAGGTATTGGGCCAGTACCTCCATTATTTGGTAAAAGTGCACCTGGTGGTTCAACTACCGCAGGAACTATTGCAAATCAAGCAATCAAAGCAATCAACACATTAGGAGGTAAAAAGGCAGTTCAAACTGCTGCTCAAAAACTAAAAGAAAAAGCAACGGTTGTATATGGTCCTATTGATGGAAAGCCGGTAGATGATAATGTAACAAATAGTAAATATAAAGAAGTATATTCGGAGTACAAAAATGACAGAACAGGTAGAACTGAATATATTTCTACCGAATTGGTAAAAAGAAAACCAAACGATAATTGGGATTTGGCAAATACACATGTCCAAGAAGCAACCGGTTATAACAGTTTGGAGGAATATAATAACACAATGAAACAATTTGCAAATGCAAATCAAGTAATTGTTTTGTTTAAGAAATATGGTAATAAAACAGTAGTTCCATTTGTAGGAGCAATAAGTGGTATTTCGGAAGATATACAACCTGAATGGAACGGATTTAAATATATTGGTTCACCATTTAAAGTATATAGATATAATGGAGTAGAAAGAAGTTTGAAATTTAATTTAAAATTGTATTACTTTACAGAAGATGAAAAATGGGCAATGATTCAAAAAGTAAATTATCTTAAATCTTTGACATTCCCATACGAATCGGTTTCTGAAATAACATATGGTGAGAGTAAAGGAACTGCTCAATATGCATTTTCTCCAAATTTATTATATGTAACGTTGGGTGATATGTATAAAAATGTGTTCGGATATATGGAATCACTTTCATTTAGTGTAGATGATAATACAACATGGCCAAATTTTGAACCAAATGGAGTTAGTAATGGAAAAAATGCAGATTTGTACCCATCTGTAATTGAAGTAAATATTAGTATTAAAATTATCGAAAACCATTTGACTGAAAAAGATGAAAAAAGTGGTACAACTACATACCGATATAATTTTGATGGTAGAGGAAAGGGTGAATATATACCAGAAGTAAAAGATGATGTTCAAAATAATGCAGATTATTCAACACCATCAAAACCAAACCCAAAAGCAAAATTAGTAAGAGGTAGTGAAGACGCTGCTGCTTATGCAGAATGGCTAAGTCAACCTTAATAACAATAGATAATGGCAAGTAGATACACATACGCATCAAATTTAACTACAACCGATACTAAAAGAAAGTATTTGGGTAGTGTTATATATCCTAAAATAAAAGCATCCGATGATGATATGTATATTGTTACAGATAGTGCGGATAGATTAGATATACTTGCTTCAAAATATTATAATGACCAAAGCCTTTGGTGGATAATTGCAACTGCTAACAATCTAAATGATGCATCCTATTCAATAGAACCTGGAAAGCAATTAAGAATACCTGGTAATCTTTCCAGAATTCTAAATGATTTTGAAAAAATAAACAAATAAAGTTATGGGATTTCCTTTTTTAGCACCTTTAAAAAAATGGACAACTGATAAACTGGAAGCAAGAGAAAAAAATAAAGAAGCTTTGAATACTCTTATGCCCTTTATTATTTTAAGTTCTGCTGCCGTAGTAACAAGACAAGCAAAAACAAAAGATGAATTAAAAGCAATATATGCTAGTAAAAGTTATGATTCATTTTCATATAAAGGATGTGTTATAGCAAATTCTACCGATATACTTAAAAATTATCAACAAAGTAATACATTAGTTGGATATGATTTAGATGGAAAACCTATTGAAGTTGATAAGGAAACTAATAGAAGAGTTTCTATGCCTATCATTGAATCATTGGAAATTGATACAGATGGTGGAAATAACACATTAAAAACTGCACAATTAAAAATCAGAGTATTTACATTAAAGCAATTAGAAATGTTCGAATTGTTTTTTTTAAGACCAAGTATGCGTGTAGTTTTGGAATACGGGTGGAATAGTGGTGTTAGAAATACTAAGATGGGGTTAGATATAGCTACAAAAATGTTTGCTAACAAATCTCATACCGAATATTTGGCAAAATATTCAAAAATATTTTCACATAAACAAGATGCTTATAGAATTGCAAAAGGTGAATATCTAAAAACATTGGAAGATACCAAAGGTGATTATGATTTTATGGC
>JBJOIU010000080.1:0-7808 GCA_046046935.1 Bacteroidota bacterium | reverse complement strand
ATTATTGATGGTTTTATGAAAGTGCAAGACTTAGTGGGACAAGAAAGTGTTAGAAGAAGAAATAGTGATCAATACAAAGCATTATTAAACAGCTACGGCATTCAATAAAAATATTATGGCTTTGAGCAACGAATATATTCAAGAACAATTAGTAGCAAAATTTGGAGAGCAGGTAGCTGCTTTTAGTACTGCTACTGGTATGCTTTCTTTTGAATCACCAAAAGAATTGAATTTAAAAGTATTACAGTTCTTATATGATGAACCTAGTTTAGGATTTACTTTTTTAACTGATTTATGTGGAGTGAATTATCCTGACAATGTGGGAGGAGAATTAGTGGTAGTGTATCACTTACATAATTTGAAAGAAAATGTAAGAGTAAGATATAGCATTGCTACTTCTATTGCATCTCCAGATGTATTTACTGCATCTAAATTATTTGAAGCAGCTAATTGGATGGAACGTGAAACCTATGATTTCTTTGGTATAAATTTTGTGGGTCATGCCAATTTAAAACGCATTTTAAATGTGGACGAAATGGATTATTTCCCTTTAAGAAAAGAATTCCCATTAGAAGATCAAACAAGAATTGACAAGGATGACGAAATGTTTGGCAGAGGTTAATAAAATTTATCAGCAGTAAGCGCAAATAAAAAAACATGGAAGCAAATCACAATATCATTTTACCAGAAGGCTCAATAGAAAAGCAAACCACTACCTTGAATTTTGGTCCAACCCATCCTGCTACGCATGGTGTGTTTCAAAATATCATGGAAGTAGATGGTGAGCGTGTAGTTTCTACAGAGCAAACAGTTGGTTATATCCATCGTGCATTTGAAAAATTAGCAGAAAGAAGACCTTTGTATCAAGTTACGCCGATTACTGATAGATTAAACTATTGTAGTAGTCCTATTAATAATATGGGATGGCATATTACTTGCGAAAGATTTTTACAAATTGAAACACCAAAGCGTGTTGATTATTTGAGAATCATAATCATGGAATTAGCGCGTATTTCTGATCACTTAATTTGTAATTCAATTGTAGGTGTGGATACAGGTGCATACACAGGGTTCTTATATGTGATGCAATACAGAGAATTGATTTATGAAATTTATGAAGAAGTTTGCGGATCTAGATTGACCACTAATATTGGAAGAATTGGAGGATTTGAAAGAAATTTCACTAATACTGCATTCACCAAATTGGAGAAGTTCTTAAATGAATATCCAAAAGTGTTAAAAGAATTCGAAAGCTTGTTTACGCGTAATCGTATTTTCATGGAGCGTACACAAGGCACAGGCGGCATTAGTGCTGAAAGAGCTTTAAATTATGGTTTTACTGGTCCAAATCTTCGCGCAGCTGGTGTTGATTATGATGTGCGCGTAGCGAATCCATATAGTAGTTATCAAGATATGGACTTTACTATTCCGGTTGGTTCTACTGGAGACAATTACGATCGTTTCTTGGTGCGTAATGCCGAAATGTGGCAAAGTCTTTCAATTATTCAACAAGCCTATAATAAAATTCAATCTTTCAAAGGTGCAGAAGCGGAAGTATACCATGCAGATGTTCCTGAATATTATCTTCCTAAAAAAGAAGATGTATACACAAAAATGGAAGCATTGATTTGGCATTTCAAAATTATCATGGGCGAGATTGATTTACCAAAGGGTCAAATTTATAGTCCAGTGGAAGGTGGAAATGGAGAACTAGGTTTTTATTTAATCAGCGATGGCGGTAGAACTCCTTTCCGTTTACATTTCCGAAGACCATGCTTTATTTATTATCAAGCTTATCCTGAATTGATTAAGGGAGGCATGTTAAGTGATGCGGTGGTTACTATGAGTAGTTTGAATTTGATTGCAGGTGAATTAGATGCTTAATTAAAATAGAAAAGAATTGTATGGCATATATATTTAATGATACACAGATGACCGAGTTTAAACGCTTGGTAGCAAGATATCCAGAAGGAAAGCAAAAAAGTGCTTTGTTGCCAGTATTGCATTTGGCACAAGAAAGTTTCAATGGGTGGTTACCTACGGAAGCTTTAGATTATGTTGCTAGTTTATTACAAATCGAATCAATTGAAGTATATGAAGTAGCAACTTTCTACTCAATGTACAATTTAAAGCCAGTGGGCAAATACGTTTTTGAGGTTTGTCAAACGGGTCCTTGTATGATTAGTGGTTCTGATAGCATTATCGATTATATCAAACAAGTGTTAAGTATTCAACCAGGTGAAACCACTAAAGATGGTTTATTCACTTTAAAATTGGTAGAATGTTTAGGTGCTTGTGGTTATGCCCCAATGATGCAAGTGGGTAAATTCTATAAAGAACATTTGACCAAAGAAAAAGTGGATTCGATTATTGCAGAGTACAGACAATTAGCTGCAACAAACAATTAAACCAAGTAGTTAAATTAATAACAATGGGCGTAAAACTATTATTAGATAAAGCAAATGTACCAGGCATAAGATCCTTTGAAGTGTATCGCAGAGAGGGAGGTTATCGTTCGGTAGAAAAAGCTTTAAAAGAGATGAACCCAGAATCTATTGTAGAGGAGGTAAAGAAAAGTGGATTAAGAGGAAGAGGTGGCGCAGGTTTCCCTACAGGAATGAAATGGAGTTTTATTGCAAAACCAGAAGGTGTACCTCGTCATTTGGTATGTAATGCAGACGAAAGTGAGCCAGGTACTTTCAAGGATAGATATTTGATGGAGTTTTTGCCACATTTATTAATTGAAGGTTTAATTGTATCCAGTTTTGCATTGGGTTCAAACGACACTTATATATATATCAGAGGTGAATACGCTTGGATTCCAGATATTTTAGAAGAAGCAATCAACGAAGCAAAAGCTGCTGGATTTTTAGGGAAGAATATTTTAGGTACAGGTTTTGATTGTGAGATACATGTACAAAGAGGCGGTGGAGCATATATCTGTGGTGAAGAAACTGCATTGATAGAATCATTAGAAGGCAAAAGAGGTAATCCAAGAATCAAACCTCCATTCCCAGCTATTCAAGGTTTATGGATGCGCCCAACGGTAGTTAATAATGTAGAAACCTTAGCAGCCATTGTGCCAATTATTAATATGGGTGGAGATGATTATGCAAAAATTGGTGTTGGTAGATCTACAGGAACAAAATTAATTTCTGCTTGTGGTAATATTAATAAGCCAGGTGTATATGAAATTGACATGACTATCTCTGTTGAAGAATTTATTTATAGCGATGAATATTGTGGTGGAATTAAAGGCGGCAAGAAATTAAAAGCTTGTATTCCTGGTGGATCTTCAGTGCCTATTTTACCTGCCAATTTATTATTAAAAACGGCTAAAGGCGAGACAAGATATATGAATTACGAGAGTTTGAGCGATGGTGGTTTTGCTACTGGCTCTATGTTAGGCTCTGGTGGATTTATTGTTTTAGATGAAGATCAATGTATTGTTAAAAACACTTTGACTTTAGCAAGATTTTATAGACATGAAAGCTGTGGACAATGTTCTCCATGTAGAGAAGGCACAGGCTGGATGGAAAAAATATTATATAAAATAGAACACGGTAAAGGTGCAATGTCTGACATTGATTTATTGTGGGATATTCAAAGAAAGATCGAAGGAAATACAATTTGTCCATTAGGTGATGCTGCTGCATGGCCTGTAGCTGCAGCTATTCGTCATTTCCGTGACGAATTCGAATGGCATATCAATAATCCTGAACTTTCACAAACAAGCAATTTTGGTTTACAACACTATGCAGATCCAATTCATGTACCTGCATAACATAGAAAGATAAACTATGAGCGAACAAACATTATTTAAAGTAACCATCGACAACATTACTGTTGAAGTGCCAGCTGGTACTACTATTTTACAAGCTGCTAGAAAGATTGGTGGTGAAGTTGCCCCTCCTGCAATGTGCTTTTATAGCAAATTAAAAGGTAGTGGTGGTAAATGTAGAACCTGTTTAGTAGAAGTGTCTAAAGGATCTGAAAAAGATCCTCGCCCGATGCCTAAATTGGTTGCTTCTTGCAGAACCACTGTAATGGATGGCATGGAAGTTAAAAATATCACTAGCGAAAAAGTAGTTGATGCTAGAGCAGGTGTGGTAGAATTTTTATTATTGAATCATCCATTGGATTGTCCAATTTGTGATCAAGCAGGTGAATGTCATTTACAAGATTTGAGTTTTGAACATGGAAAGTCTGGTACTCGATATGAGTTCCAAAGAAGAACTTTCAAAAAACACGATCTAGGTAAAAATATACAATTGCATATGACGCGTTGTATATTATGTTACCGTTGTGTATTTACTGCAGATCAATTAACCAATAAGCGTGAACATGGAATCTTAGATAGAGGAGATCATGCAGAAATTGCTACGCATATTGAAAAGAGTTTAGATAATGAGTTTATTGGAAACGTGATAGATGTTTGTCCAGTAGGTGCTTTAACTGATAAAACTTTCAGATTTAAAAACAGGGTTTGGTTTTTAAAGCCAATGGATGCTCATAGAGATTGTCCTACTTGTTCTGGTAGAGTGACTTTATGGAATAGAGGAGATGAGGTATTTAGAGTTACTGCAAGAAAAGACGAGTGGGGTGAGGTAGAAGATACACCAGATGGACAACCAGGGTGGATTTGTAATACATGTAGATTTGATAAAAAAGAAACCAGTGATTGGGTTATTGAAGGTCCAAGAGCAATTAGTAGACATTCAGTTATTGCACAAGGACATTATGCTGGTAATGTAGGTACTACTAAACCTAATGAAACATTTACTGCAGTGAATGATGGAAGAAAGCCTCAATTATTAATGGACATTCATGATCAAAGTGAAGTAAACCAACAAAATATTCATTTGAGTCAAACCAAAGGCCCTTCTCATGGTGACACATTTAACAATAATAAAGCTTAACTATTTATAGCATGACAATTCTTTCATTCGATTGGGCATTTATCATAGAAAAACTAATATTGATTGCCATTATAGTTTTTGCTAGTTTAGGTATTGCCTTGTATACAACATTTGGCGAGCGTAAAGTGGCAGCCATTTTACAAGATCGTCCAGGTCCAAGCCGTGCTGGCCCATTTGGTTTATTGCAACCATTAGCAGATGGATTAAAATTAATTTCTAAAGAAGAAATTATCCCTACCCATGCCAATAAATGGTTATTCATCTTAGGTCCAGGCTTGGCAATGACTGCAAGTTTAATGACTTGTGCTGTTATACCTTGGGGTACTGCAGTGGATGTATTTGGTCGTCACATTGAATTACAAATTGCAGATGTAAATATTGGTATCTTATATGTATTTGCAGTAGTAAGTATGGGTGTATATGGAATTATGATCGGAGGCTGGGCGTCCAATAATAAATTTTCATTAATGTCTGCTTTAAGAGCAGCTTCACAAGCTATTAGTTATGAACTAGCAATGGGCTTGGCCTTAATAGCTTTATTAATGACTACAGGTTCTTTAAGTTTAAAAACAATTGTAGAACAACAAGTGTCTGGCAATTGGTGGAATATAATATACCAGCCATTAGGTTTTCTTTTATTTTTCGTAGCAGCATTAGCTGAATGTAATAGAACTCCTTTTGATTTACCAGAAGCAGAGAATGAATTGAATTTTGGATACCACCAAGAGTACTCTTCTATGAAGTTAGGTTTCTACTTATTTGCAGAGTATATCAATATGATTATGAGTAGCGCTATTATGGCTTCCATGTATTTTGGCGGGTATGATTTGCCATTCTTTGATGAGTCAACAGTTGCGCCAAATATTGCAGCTTTAATTGGTGTGGGTACATTACTTATTAAAATTGTATTATTCATATTCTTATTTATGTGGATTCGTTGGACTATTCCAAGATTCAGATACGATCAATTAATGAATCTAGGATGGAAAACAATGATTCCATTGGCATTATTTAATTTATTATTAACTGGTGCTGTCATTTTAGCTAAATTATAATTTACAAAAACGTTTTATAAATAATATGCAACCGATTACCAATAAAGCACAAGCAGTCAACAGAGCTCCAATGAGTTTCTGGGAAAGCTTGTATTTGATTAATATCATCAAAGGGATGTTTATTACGTTTAGTCATATGTTTAAGAAACAGCCTACTATTCGTTATCCCGAACAAAAGCGTGAGTTTAGTCCTGTATTTAGAGGATTACATGTTTTGAATAGAGACGAAGATGGAAGAGAGCGTTGTACAGCTTGTGGCCTTTGTGCTGTAGCTTGTCCTGCAGAAGCCATTACGATGGAAGCGGCAGAACGTCAAGATGGAGAAGAGCATTTGTATAGAGAAGAGAAGTATGCAGCTAAATATGAAATCAATATGTTGCGTTGTATTTTCTGCGGTCTTTGTGAAGAAGCTTGTCCAAAAGATGCTATTTATTTAAGTGAAACTTTTGCTCCGGCTAATTATACACGCAAAGGATTTATCTACGGAAAAAACGATTTATTAATTCCTAATCCTACTACAGAAGCAGCAGCTTTTGCAGCAGCTAAAGGAGTAGAAGCTTAATTATTATGAACACATTAGAGATTTTATTTTACGCATTGTCTGCATTTGCTATTGTGAGTGCGGTGATGGTTTTAATAAGTAAGAATCCAATACATAGTGTACTTTGGTTAATCCTAGTATTCTTTGCAATTTCAGGGCATTATATCTTATTAAATGCGCAGTTTTTAGCAATTGTAAATATCATTGTATACGCCGGCGCCATTATGGTATTGTTCTTGTTTGTTATCATGTTAATGAATGTAAAAAAAGACAAAGAGCCTCAAAAACAACATTTGGTAAAGTTTATAGGTGTAATTGCTGGAGGTAGCTTTCTTACTTTATTAATTGCTTTAGTAAAACAAACAAGTCAATTGCAAGGGAAAACTGTATTAATGAAAGAAGGCACTATTGGCTTAATTCATCCTTTAGGAAAAGCTTTGTTTAGCGACTATGTTATCCCTTTTGAAATAAGCAGTGTTTTGTTCTTAAGTGCAATGGTTGGAGCGGTAATTATTGGAAAAAAATAAAAATTATTAGGACATGCCTATATTAAATTATATCTATTTGTGTTTAACCTTATTCAGTATTGGTGTGATTGGCGTATTAGTACGTCGTAATGCTATTATTGTTTTTATGTGTATTGAGTTAATGTTAAATGCAGTAAACTTATTATTAGTTGCTTTTTCGAAAATGCATAATGGTGCAGCTTTTGCCAATGCCCCTGCAACTACATTAGGAATTGACGCACAGATTTTTGTATTTTTTATTATGGTTGTTGCTGCAGCCGAAGTAAGTGTTGGTTTAGCAATTATTGTAATGATGTATAGAAATACACATTCGGTAGATATTAATTTCTTAAATAGATTAAAGAACTAATTCGTTTCTCATGAAAGTAATTATAGCATTTATTATATTATGGCCTTTGATTGGATTTTTATTCAATGGATTGGGTCGTAATTTTTGGAGCAAAAAGACTGTAGCTTATAAGGCTACTGGTTACATAGTAGCTTCATTTATTTTTAGCATCTTAGCATTCATAAATGTACAAGAGCAAGGAGCTATTTCAGTTCATTACTTCGACTTTATAAGAACCAGTACACTGACAATTCCTTTTGATTTTAAAATAGATCAATTGTCTAGCTTATTCTTATTAGTAATCACAGGTGTGGGTTCTTTAATCCATTTGTATTCTACTGCATACATGAAAGAGGAAGAAGCGCCTCATTATGCGCGCTACTTTGCCTATTTGAATTTGTTTATCTTCTCTATGTTGTTATTGGTTTTAGGAGACAA
>JBJOIU010000079.1:0-7850 GCA_046046935.1 Bacteroidota bacterium | reverse complement strand
AGTTCCAAATACTTTTGGTATGATAGTAGTTCGACAATAAATCCGATTGCACAAGGAACTGCCATTGCTACAAATAGTTCGGCTACAAAATTAACTGTTGGTTCTGGATATGCCGGATTTGTTGGACCAGCTAATAATACTAGTCTTGGAAGTTCTGGTGGCTACAATAGTTTTAATGGCAATTATGTTAAAATCAATGCCACTAGCGCAATGACTATTGAAACGACTAAATTGTACACGGGCTATGCTGGTAAAATTGAATTTATTTTAGGCACATTTGCCTCAGAAAATACAGATGGTAGTTATTCCTATTATCCTATTCAAACAGTGAGTTTAAATGTGGGCGCTTCCAGTCCAAACCCTATTGCCGCAACTGGCAATTCCGCTACACCATTTGTGGAGGGTGATACAGGAAGAGTGTATTATTTAAATTTAAAAATTCCACAAGCAGGCGATTATATCATTATTGCAAAATGCACCGATGCAACTTTATTTAGAAATAGTGGACTAGGCAATAATACTTACCCAAGCGGTCCAAGCAAATTATTTAGTATTACAGGTAATAGTGTGACAGCAGCAAGTGGTAATTATCAAAACTTTTATTATTTCTTTTATAATACCCAGATTAGTACCAATGATTGCCCTAGTCCAGTAAGTACCGTTCCAGTAAATCTTGTTTCCAAACCTATTATTACACAGGTAAATGATAGCACCCTAAGTACTAGTAGCGCAAGTAACTACCAATGGTTTATTAACGACTCTACAATTAATGGAGCAACAAATCAAACCTTGATTGCTAGTAGAAATGCTATTTATAAAGTATTGACAACTACTGGAACCTGTACTATCAGTTCTGATCCAAAATTATTATTAGTGACGGATATTATGGAAGCTTCAGTCAAAGAGATTCAACTAAGAATTACTTCCAATGATTATATCGATAATTTAATTAAAGGGAATAGTTTTTATATTCAATTTAGTAATATCCAAACTGGTGAAATTAAATTGGATATCATCAACGCTATGGGGGAAAGGGTTTTTCAAAAAGAAAGATTAATCAATCAAATGGGCCCTCAATCTATTACAATTAATAACTTTACCACAGGCATATATTTTGTAAGAATATTTGCCAACAATAAAGTGTATATTCAAAGAGTATTTATCACTCAATAAATAAAGCAAGATGGCTTTTGAATGGAAAGATGCAGTTGTGCTAAAAATCATTGACGAAACTCCCAGTACTAAAAGATTTTTCTTTGAAGTGCCTGGTGCGGATACTTTTGATTTTATTCCTGGCCAATTTGTTACGCTGGATTTACCTATTCACGAAAAACGCAATAAGAGATGGAGGAGTTATTCTATTGCTTCTTATCCAAACGGAACAAATCAATTTGAATTAGTGATTGTTTTATTGGAAGGTGGACTTGGTACCACTTATTTATTCAATAATGTGAAAGTAGGCGATACAATATCTTTTAGAGGACCACAAGGTGTTTTCGTTTTACCTAAAACACTTGACAAAGACCTTTATTTAATTTGCACAGGTACAGGTGTAGCACCATTTAGATCGATGATTCACTTTATTCATCAGAATAAATTACCACACCAAGCAATACATCTAATTTTTGGCTGCAGAAAATATACGGATTGCCTTTATGGTCATGAATTAAAACAATTAGAACAATCGGAGCCTGGATTTTATTACCACCCTAGCTTTTCTAGAGAAAGCGAAATTAGAGAAGGCGCTTATCAAGGCTATGTACATCCAGTCTATCAAGATCTATTAGCAAAAGGAGGCAAAGAAAATGCTCAATTCTTTATTTGTGGATGGAAAGAAATGATAGACGAAGCCAGAGCCAAATTAGCCGAGCTAGGTATTCCTAAAGACCGAATTCACTTCGAACTATATGGTTAAGAAATAGCTTCCAACACCATTGACTTCACAGCAGCCATCGGAATTCTCTCTTGTGTCATACTATCTCTATGACGAACAGTCACCGTGCCATCTTCTTTGGTCTGATGATCAATTGTTACACAGAAAGGAGTACCAATCGCATCTTGACGACGATAACGTTTACCAATCGCATCTTTTTCTTCGTAGAAGCAATGGAAAGATTTTTTGCAATCATCCATTAATTCTTTTGCAATTTCTGGCAAGCCATCTTTCTTAGTCAAAGGCAAAATAGCTAATTTATTAGGGGCAATTTTTGCAGGTAAATGCAGTACAACTCTTGAATCGGTTGTGCCATCTTCTTTATTAATAGTTTCTTCTTCGTAAGAATTAGATAAGATTAATAAAAACATTCTATCTAAACCAATTGAAGTTTCAATTACATAAGGAATATAATGCTGGTTAATTTCTGTATCAAAGTATTGCATTTTCTTTTTACTAAACTCCTGATGTCTACTTAAATCAAAATCTGTTCTAGAGTGAATGCCTTCTACTTCTTTAAAACCAAATGGGAATTCAAATTCAATATCCAATGCAGCATCTGCGTAATGCGCTAATTTAACATGGTCATGAAAACGGTATTTTTTTGCATCAATGCCTAAACTTAAATGCCATTGCATACGCTCGTTCTTCCAATGCTCATACCACTCTTTTTGTGTACCTGGTTTAATAAAGAATTGCATTTCCATTTGTTCAAACTCACGCATTCTAAATATAAACTGACGCGCTACAATTTCATTTCTAAAAGCTTTTCCTGTTTGTGCAATTCCAAAAGGAATTTTCATTCTTGCAGTTTTTTGCACATTCAAGAAATTTACAAATATACCTTGAGCTGTTTCTGGTCTTAAATAGATTGTACTCGCCTCTTCTGCTACAGAACCTAATTCAGTAGAGAACATTAAATTAAACTGACGAATATCTGTCCAGTTGCCTGTTCCACTTACACTACATACAATTTTATGATCCACAATTAACTGACTCAAACCAGCAAAATCATCCTTAGCCAATAACGCTTCCATATCTGCTAATAATTTATCAGCACCTGCTTGGTCTCCTTTCTCGATCATCTTATCTGCATGCGCTTCTAATAAATGATCTACACGATATCTTTTTTTACTGTCTTTATTATCTATTAATGGATCACTAAAACTATCCACATGTCCGCTCGCCTTCCAGGTAGTTGGGTGCATAAAAATAGCTGCATCAATACCAACGATATTCTCATTCATTTGAGTCATTGACTTCCACCAATAATCACGAATATTTTTCTTTAATTGTGAACCATAAGGACCGTAATCATACACGGCACCCAATCCGTCATAAATTTCACTACTTGGAAACACAAATCCATATTCTTTAGCATGCGAGATAATCGCTTGTAATGTATTGTCTGTTGGCGTCTTGCTCATAGTTTGCAAATATAAGGCGAGATTGCTTATTGGTGTAATTTTTCGTTGTTTTGGTGTCTATCCTTATCTCTAATGGTTTTCTTTAATAGATTCTGCTCAAAAGCCTTCGTTAAATCCACTCCTGTTTGATTGGCCAAACAGATTAAAACAAACAATATATCTGCCATCTCATCCCCTAGCTCCAATTCTTGCTCTTTCCCTTTAAAAGATTGTTCTCCATATTTACGCACCATGATTCTAGAAAGCTCTCCCACTTCTTCCATTAAAATACCTAAATTGGTTAACTCGCTAAAGTATTTTACACCGATTGTTTTAATCCACTCATCTACTTGTGTTTGCGCTTCTGATAAAGTTATTTGACTCATAATTACTTTTTTAAAAATCTTTATTTTTTGAATCCATGATAATTGTTACAGGACCATTGTTCAATAAACTCACTTTCATATCAGCTCCAAATCTGCCAGTTTGTATAGGTTTACCCAATTCTTTTTCAAATTGCAGTATCATGGATTCATACAATGGAATAGCTACCGGTGGTTTAGATGCATTTATATAAGATGGTCTGTTTCCTTTTTTTGTAGAGGCGTGTAATGTGAACTGACTTATTAATAAGATATCTCCTTCTACATCTTTAATACTTAAATTCATGACCCCTTCTGAATCATCAAAAATGCGCAAATTAGCGGCTTTGCCAGTTAACCATTCTATATCCTCTTGTGTATCTGCATCTTCAATTCCCACTAGGATCATCAATCCCATTTGTATAGCCCCTACTAGCTCCCCTTCTACCATTACACTAGCTTCTGTAACTCTTTGTATAACTAGCCTCATTTTCTAAGATTTATTCCATGAAGATAAACAAAACTATTTTCACTAATTTAGCTGTAATTTCAACCCCTTGAGTAGTATTAAAAAATTAGCCGGACAAACTGCATGGTATGGACTCAGTTCTATTGCCGCAAGGTTTATCAACTATTTGTTGACGCCTTACCTAACCTATAAGTTTACGGAGGCGGCTTATGGTGAAATGTCTATAATCTACTCTTTTATTCCTTTTTTGAATGTGATTGTAACACACGGAATGGAAACTGCTTATTTTAGATTTGGCTCAAAAGAAAACGAAGAAAAAATTTACCATACCAGTAGCTTCTCCATGATTATTGTGACCAGCTTGGTCATTATTGGAATGCTATTTTGGAGTGGCCCTTTAAGTACTTTATTACAGATTACCTTACATCCAGAATACATTTCCATGATGGCATGGGTAGTTGGATTAGACGCTTTAACAACCATACCTTTTTCTAGATTAAGATTATCTGACCAACCCAAGAAATTTGCTTTTATTAAAGTAGGTGGCATTGTATTAAATATTGCTGCTACTTATTTTTTCATTAGTACCCTACCTCAATTAGCTCAAGAAAATCCAACTGGTTTTTGGGCAAGTAGTTTTAAAACAGATTGGGCCGTTGGATATATTTTATTAGCCAATATCATTCAAAATATTTTTGTGCTTTTATTATTACAAAAAGAAATTCGTGCTTTACGTTTTTCTTTTGATATAAAATTATGGGCACAAATGATGGTATACGCTCTTCCTTTGATACTTGTTGGATTCGGAGGCATGGTGAATGAAACTTTTGATAGAATTATGTTAGGCTGGTGGGCACCAGGTGGTTCTGTGGAAGCCAATAAAGTGGAAGTAGGTATTTATGCCGCTTGTTATAAACTCTCTATTTTAATTACTATTTCTATACAAGCATTTAGAATGGGTGCAGAACCTTTCTTCTTTAAAACTGCCGCTTCTGACCAAGCCCAAAAGACCTATGCAAGGATCATGAAATTTTTTGTAATCACCCTTTGCTTGATGTTTTTAGGGGTGGTTTTATATTTAGATATTTGGAAATTATTTATTCGCAATCCCGCCATGTATGTAGGTTTGAGAGTTGTGCCTATTTTGCTAATTGCTAATATGTTCTTAGGTGTTTACTATAATTTAAGTATTTGGTATAAACTAAGTAACAAAACCATGGCAGGCGCTTGGATAACACTGTTAGGTGCATTAATTACTTTGGTGATAAACTATATTGCTATTCCACATTTTAGTTATATGGCTAGTGCATGGGCTACATTCTTTTGTTACGGAACTATGATGGTGGTGAGTTATAAATGGGGCCAAAGCGTATATCCAATACCTTATGCCACGAAGAAATTAATTGCCTATTTTATCATCAGTTTATTGTTATACGGAATTAATAATTTGGTTCATCTAGTATCGAATAATCAACCATTCAATTATTTATTCGCAACAATATTATTGGTTTTATTTATTGTATTTATTACCAAAGTAGAGAGAAAGGAATTAAAAAATATTTTGAACAAACAAGCATAATGGCAGAAGATTTACATATCACAAAAGGTGATAAAAAAGCACAATACGAATCTCTTATTCCACAGATCAAAGCATTAGTAGAAGGCGAACCTAATCAGGTGGCTAATCTAGCTAATATTGCTGCAGCTTTAAAAGAGCAGTTTGGTTGGTGGTGGGTAGGTTTTTACATGATCATTGAAGATGAATTGGTTTTAGGGCCATTTCAGGGACCAGTTGCTTGTACAAGGATTAAAAAAAGCAGAGGTGTTTGTGGCGCAGCTTGGGCAGCTGAAAAAACATTGCTTGTAGAAGACGTTGAAAAATTTCCTGGGCATATTGCTTGTAGCAGTGCTTCCAAATCTGAAATTGTAGTTCCTGTGTTTATACAAGGCAAGATTGCTGGCGTATTAGATGTGGACAGCGAACATTTGGCACATTTTGATGAAATAGATCAAACCTACTTAGAGAAAATAGCTGCACTGATTGTTTAGCTGTAAAAACTTCCCAAAAATTAAAAAAATCAATTAAGTTTGCAACCCCTAAGCGGATGTGGCGAAATTGGCAGACGCACTAGACTTAGGATCTAGCGCCGCGAGGCGTGTGGGTTCGACCCCCTCCATCCGCACAATAGGCCCTTTTGAGGGCCTATTTTTAGAAAAAAGGCCCTTTTTGAGGCCTTTTTTTATTACCTTTGCCCCCCTTAAACACTAGAAAAACTAGAAATTTAACTTTATGGCAACAATAACAAGAAGCAACATTGCACCCTTAAATGACAAGTTAACGGTGACCCTTACAAAAGAAGATTATTTAAAAGGGTACGAAACAAGTTTGAAGAAATATGCCAAAACGGCAAATATCCCAGGCTTTAGAAAAGGAATGGTGCCTGCTGGTTTAATTAAGAAAATGTACGGTCAATCTGTTTTTCAAGACGAAGTGATTAAGACAGTAGAGAACGAAATGAACCAATATATTGCTAAAGAAAAATTAGAAATATTTGCACAACCATTGCCAGTTACTTCCGAGTTTCCAGCAATGGACGTCAATGAACAAAAAGATTATACTTTCTCTTTTGAAGTAGGTTTAAAACCAAGTTTCACTATTGATACAAAAGGCATCAAAGCAACACGTTACAAAATTGAAGTAACAGACGAAATGATTCAATCAGAAGTAGAGCGTTTACAAATTCGTAACGGTAATATGACTGAACCAGAAGTAGCAGAAACAGAAGAAAATGTATTGAATGTAACTTTCATCGAATCTGATAAAGCAGGTAATGAAATTGAAGGTGGATTATCAAAAGACAATTCTTTATTAATTAAATATTTCGCGCCAAAAGCTAGAAAAGAATTTATTGGCAAGAAAAAAGACGATGCTGTTACAATTCAAATTGGTAAAGCATTTGAAGAAAAAGAATTAGACATTATTTTAGCAGATTTAGGGTTAACTAAAGATGATTCAGATAAGTATTTTAAAGTATTAATTACTAAAGTAGGTATCGTAGAAAAAGCTCCTTTAGATGAAACTTTGTTTACTGTAACCTACCCTAATCAAACCATCAAAACTGAAGCTGAATTTAGAGAAGCCATCAAAAAAGATATTGAAGGATATTATGATCAACAAGCACGTAATCAAGTGCATGATCAAATTTATCATTCATTAATTGATAATACTAAAATGGACTTCCCAACTGCATTCTTAAAGCGTTGGTTACAAAATGGTGGCGAAAAACAAAGAAGCGAAGAAGAAGCAGAAAAAGAATACCCAGTTTTCCAAGACCAATTAAAATGGACTTTAATCAGTACTCAGTTAATTGCTGAACATAAAATTGAAGTTGGTGCAGAAGATTTAAAAGGTTTTGCAAAACAACAATTGATGAGTTATATGGGCGGTCAATTAGGCGCAATGGGTGACAATGACCAATGGATGGAAGACTATGCCAACAGAATGATGCAAGACAGAAAATTTGTAGAAGATAGTTACCATAGAATAAGCACTGACAAATTATTCCAAGCGGTAGAAGCAACTGTGACTGCAAAAGAAGAGAAAATCACTGCAGAAAAATTCGCAGAAAAATTAGAAAATCACAAACACTAGTCCCTTTTAGGCAACTAAAGGCCGGCTA
>JBJOIU010000078.1:0-7874 GCA_046046935.1 Bacteroidota bacterium | reverse complement strand
ACTCAAATGGCATTTAACAATGAAGTTTCAAGTAGAACACAGCATCCCATCGAGCATTTTGCAGCAGACAGAGCCTTAACCAACTATAAAGGCCCTTTGCTTTGGGTGCATGATGAAGATGATTTGGTATGCCCTTATAAAGATTTGGAGGAATTTCAAAAAACAGCCCCATCCAATATTGAGTTTCTGATAACCAATGGATTAGGGCATAATAAAGTGTATAAAACGACCGAAGTCATGGATCAAATCATGTCCTTTTTGACCCCATCCAAGTAGATCATTTTTATTTTTTAGCCGAAAGCTATAATATTGCACCAAGGATAAAGCTGGCTTTTGGAGTTGATTTTACTTTATCTTAGCATATAAATAGTTGATTTTCAATATATAAATAACCCGAAGGAGCGGTTTGAGCTATGTCAAAGAACTTATTAATTGTGGAGTCGCCTGCAAAAGCGAAGACGATAGAAAAGATTTTGGGCGAGGAATTTGAAGTAAGAAGCTGTTATGGCCATATCAGAGATTTGGAGAAGAACGATATGGGTATTGATATGAAAAACCATTTTGCGCCAAGGTATATGGTACCTAGCGAAAAGGAAAAAGTGGTGAAGGAACTTAAATCCATGACCAAGAAGGCTAAAGAAGTCTGGCTTGCATCGGATGAGGACCGTGAAGGAGAAAGTATCAGTTGGCATTTGGCAGAAGTTTTAGGTTTAGACCCTAAAAAAACAAAGCGTATTGTTTTCCATGAAATCACTGCTCCAGCGATTAAAAAAGCAGTCGAGAATCCACGTTTAATCAATATGGATTTGGTAGATGCACAACAAGCAAGAAGAATATTAGATAGAATAGTTGGTTTTGAACTAAGCCCAGTTTTATGGCGAAAAATTGGTATGCAAAGAAGCTTGAGTGCCGGACGTGTGCAAAGTGTTGCTGTTCGATTGATCGCTGAAAGAGAAAGAGAGATTAACCAATTTATTCCTGAGAGTGTATTTAAAGTATCTGCTTTATTTTCTGCATTAGATATCAATAAAAAGAAAGTAAAATTCAAAGCAGACGGACCTCAAAAATTAACCACTGCAGGTGCAGCAGAAAAATTCTTAACAGAATGTAAGGGTGCAAAATATACAGTCAAAGATATTACCGTAAAAGACGGTAAACGCACACCATCTGCACCTTTCACTACTTCTACACTACAACAAGAGGCATCCAGGAAACTAGGCTACGGTGTAAGTAAAACGATGTTGCTTGCGCAGAAATTATACGAGAGTGGTAAGATCACTTACATGAGAACGGATAGTATTAGTTTAAGTGAAACTGCTGTTGATGCTATCAAAGCAGAGATCAATTCTAGCTTTGGAGACAAATATTATCAACCAAGAAAATTCAAAAATAAAAACGAAAGTGCACAAGAAGCGCACGAAGCCATCCGCCCTACTTATATGAATGAGTCTAAGGTAGATGATGCAGACACCAATCGTTTATATGAATTGATTTGGAAAAGAACTATCGCTTCTCAAATGAGCGATGCACAGTTTGAAAAAACAACTGCTAAAATTGAAATCTCCACCAATAAAGAAACACTCACTGCAAGTGGTGAAGTGATGAAATTTGATGGTTTCTTAAAAGTATATTTAGAAGGAAAAGACGATGATGATATAGAAGAAGACGCAGAGGAGACGGATGGCGAAGCACTATTGCCACCATTGGCAAAAGGTCAAGTCTTAGATTTTATCAGTATGACAGGCTTGGAACGTTTTAGCCGTCCTCCTTCAAGGTTCACTGAAGCAAGTTTGGTAAAGAAATTAGAGGAATTAGGCATTGGAAGACCCTCTACCTATGCACCTACTATTTCTACGATTGTGAAGCGTAACTATGTAGAAAAGAGAGAGAAAGAAGGCATAAAGAGAGTCTATCAAATACTTTCTTTGGATGCAAAAGATGCCATTAAAACAGAAACTGCCTCTGAAATTACAGGTGCAGAAAAGAATAAATTATCTCCTACCGACTTAGGATTGGTTGTAACCGATTTCTTGAAATTGCATTTTGAGAAAGTAATGGACTTTGGATTCACCGCTAAAATAGAAGGCGAATTTGATGAAATTGCTGAGGGTAAATTAAAATGGAGTAAGATGTTGGAGAATTTCTACCAACCTTTCCATGAAACTATTGAACATACTTTAGAAACAGCAGAGAGAGCAAAAGGCGAACGTGAGCTAGGATTTGATCCGGTGAGTGGCAAAAAAGTGATTGCTAGAATGGGTAGATATGGTCCGATGGTTCAGGTTGGACATCAGGATGAGGAAGAAAAACCAAAATTTGCGAAGCTTAAAGCCTCACAAAGTATCGAGACCATCAGTTTCGAAGAAGCGATGGAATTATTCAAGCTTCCAAGAACCTTAGGTTTATTTGAAGAAGAAGAAGTGACAGTGAATATTGGTCGTTTTGGCCCTTACGCTGCCCATAGCAAGAAGTTCTACTCCCTTAACAAGGAAATGGACCCTTATACGGTTACCCTTGAGGAATTGACGCCTATGATTGCAGAAAAGCGCAAGGCAAAGGACGAGAGAACCATTAAAGTATTCGAAAAAGAAAAGATCCAATTGTTAAGAGGTCCTTATGGCCCTTATATCAAACAAGGATTACGCAATTTCAAGTTAACTAAAGAGCAACAAGAGAAAGTAGAAGAATTAACGATAGAGGAAGTGAAAGCGGTAATTGAGGAATTGAAAAAGAACCCTCCACGCAAGACGGCAAGAAAGAAGAAAGCTTCATAATAATTATTGTAGCGTTTCAAAGAATATAAACGCTACAATAATTCCACTCTAATGATTTTATAAACCAAAGCTTGCTTTGGTTTATTTTTTTGGGGCAATAACAATACATGGATTAAAGACATAAAGTAAGCCCTTAGAAAGAAATACTAATCTTCTACGAACATTCGAGCTTGCGAGCTGAGAGTAGATGATTATGGTATTTTTTCTAAGGGCTTTTTAATGCTCTAGATGAAGTTTCGATATTTTTAAGCCATTGCTGGGCTAGGCTTGCTCATTGATTTTAAGAAATGTACATGCGCTTTAACTGCACTTAATACGGTTGGGTATTCAATGTAATTCAATTGGAATTCTGCACATGCTTCTTTCACAATCTTGCTGATTGCTGGATAATGTACGTGAGAAATCTTTGGAAACAAGTGGTGTTCAATTTGAAAATTCAATCCACCCACTAACCAGCTTACAATTTTACTTTTAGTAGCAAAATTCGCAGTGGTTTGAATTTGGTGTGCTGCAAACTCATCAGGCAATCTATTCTCTGGCTGAATTGCAACTGGAAATTCAGTATGTTCTACTGTATGCGCCAATTGGAATACGATGCTCAATACAAATCCTGCAAAGAAAGTGCTTACTATAAAGCCGACTAACCAAGCTTGCCATCCTAACATCATGATTGGAATCACCACAAAAATAGCTGCATGGTACACTTTTACAATCCAGAATTCAAAATGATCTGCAATAGACATTTTCTTCAATGGGATTGATCCAATTTTACCCTTAAAATATTTGTTATAGTCTGTAAAGAAAATCCAAAACACATACAATAACATGTAAAGAATACTAAAATAAATATGTTGAAAGCGGTGCAGTACATAATGCTTTTGAGTAGGTGCCATTCTCATGAATACGCCCACTTCAATATCATCGTCTACTCCATCCACATTGGTATAAGTATGGTGAATGGTCACATGCTTCATGCTCCACATGAAACGACTCGCTCCAAGAATACTAATAGAAGATGAAGCTAGTTTATTCAACCAGGCATATCTACTAAAACTTCCATGGCTACCGTCGTGCATGATGTTAAATCCTATGGCTGCGATTAAGCCTCCAAAAAACAAACATTCTACTATTGCAATTGCAGTAGGTGGCGTGAAAAATACTAAATGAATATAAGTGATAAAAAATAAGCTTACTAGGATCGCCGCTTTGGTAAATAATTTATAATTACCCGTGCCACGAATGGTATGTTCTTCTAAATATTGATTGACTCTTTTCTTTAATTCGGCATGTAATGATTTATTGACTACAGGAAATTTAGGAACAGAAACAGTTTGAGTTTGCATAAGCATCTTAGACTTTAGTATATGCAAAGTACGTCAATAAATGATTAGAATTAGCCTAAATAATGCTAAAAATAAGCCAACGTTAGATAATTATTTTTATTATACAATTGCATACATATATATATCCACAACAGATGAATAACTTAAATCGTTTGTTTAGCATTTTTTACGTCAATTTGAACAAGAAATAGATAGATAAAACGACCCATGTTGCCAAAAACCGAAGAAATAAAAGCTTTATTTAGCCTCATTGACGACCCAGATGAGGAAGTATTTAGTACTATCGCTAATCGACTTTTGGATTACGGCACTCCCATCATCCCAGACCTTGAACACTTATGGGAAAATACTTTAGAAGAAGCTACTTTAGAACGTATCGAAAGGATGATCTATCAACTTCGCTTAAAAGATATACAACAACAATTGATTGAATGGTCTGCGAATCCAAAGCCTTCTCTATTTGAAGGTGCGTTGATCTTAGTCAAATATCAATTTCCAGAATTGGCTTTAGACCCATTAAGGCATCAATTAGAAAAAATTCGACGAAACATCTGGTTAGAGTTAAATAATTATTTGACTCCATTAGAACAGGCCAATGTGATTCGCAATATTTTATTTAGTTATTACCAAATTAAGGGCGTCGAAGTGAACTATGAAAACCCAGAAGATTTTTTAGTTTCCTCCCCCCTACAATCAAAGCCAGGCAATGCTTTTGCGAATTCTTTAATCTATGCTGAATTGTGTCAGCAATTAGAAATTCACGCAGAGTGGATCAATATTCCAAAGCAATGTATCCTCGCTTATTTTAGCGCAGATTGGGAACCTCATGAAATTGTACCAAACCCACAAGAGTTTATTCAATTTTATGTAGAAGGCACATCTGGTCATCCCTTTTCTCAGAAAGACATGGATCAGTATTTTTTAAGACACAATATTGAACCAAAGACGGTTTATTATAAAAGACTTTCGAATCAACGAGTGATTAAAAAAATGATCCTTGAATTTGCAAAATGTTTCAATAGTCCTACACTTCAATTTAAACGTGAAGATTTAATAGCATTGGCTGGAATGATTGATCAAGAACCTAAGTAAACAAAATGATGCAACTAGAATTCGAACATATCTATACCAGTCCTATTGGTCGAATTAAAATAGTTGCAGACAAGGATTGTATTCATGCAGTTACTTTTGTAGAGGATGCAGATTTTTCTTCCAACATGGAAGAGGTGGAAAGCCCCGCTGTCATTCACCAATGTATAGATGAATTGATTGGCTACTTTAATGGTACAAGAACCCAATTCACAGTGCCTATCCACCAAGAAGGAACCGATTTTCAGCAAAAAGTATGGAAGGAATTGTATGAAGTTCCCTATGCTAAAACAATGAGTTATGCCGAGCTTGCAAAAAAACTAGGAGATCCAAAAGTGATTCGAGCTGCAGCTGCAGCTAATGGCAAGAATAAAATTGCCATTATTGTTCCCTGTCATAGAATCATTGGATCTGATAGAAATTTGACTGGTTACGCCTGGGGCTTGGCTAGAAAAAAATGGTTATTGCAGCATGAATTCCGTATTGGCATTGGCGTTCAAACCTTATTTGCCTAGTATTGAGCCTGTAAAGCCAAATGGGAGGATGTCATTGGCAGAAGGAATCACCATGATCTTTCCTGTTTTACCAGCTAAAATAAGCTTAATTGGCGCTTTATACCTTAACTCGTAATCCAATAAAGATTGTCGACACATGCCACAAGGGGACAAAGGATGATCCGATTCCACCCCATTAGGAATATAACTAATGGCCATGGCTGTGATCGTCTCATTAGGATGTTGACTTCCTATGCTATTCAACAATGTTCTCTCCGCACAAATACCCACTGGATAACTGGCGCTTTCCTGATTTGAACCTATAATAATTTGCCCATTGGACAACCTAGCAGCAGCGCCCACTTTAAATTTGGAGTAAGGTGCAAAAGCAGTTGCTACAGCATCGTATGCTGCATTTAATAATACAAGATCCTCTGCCATCATTTCCTGCTTTTCATCAAATTCCTCGTATTCAAATTCAAATTTCTTTTGCATGCTTCTTATTTTATCAAATTAAACAACCTGTTCCATCTTATAGATTGACTATAGCTAAACCAAATTAAGGCTGCTCTTCCAACAATATGTGTTTCTGGAACAAAACCCCAATAACGACTATCTTGACTACGATGACGATTATCGCCCATCATCCAATAATAATTTTGTTGAATGGTATAGGTGCTTGCAAGTTTGCCATTGATAAAGTATTGACCATTGGCAGTTGTAATTGTATTTTTTTCATACCCTTCTATCACTCTTCTGTATAATTCAAGGGTACTATCATTCAACAACACTTGATCTCCTTTTTTAGGAATACGTATTGGCCCGAAATTGTCTGCTGTCCAAGGAAAATGGACAATATCATTCGGGAATGTATACCCCACATTTTGATCTTCAAATAAAACAACTGATTTCACATTCGGAAGTCTTTTTAAACTTGCTGCAGCAGAAGCAGTCAAATTCAATTTAAACGTATTTGGACGACCTTCTACAAATTGAAAATCTGCAGTGGCTTCATTGATATTGATCCCTAATGTGTCTTGCACAAAATCTTCTGCCAATGGCCTGCCATCTGTTTCTACAAGATATTCTGTTTGCATAAACGGCGCTACCAATGCTGGCGCTCCATTCACCCATAATTGACTCTTCTTAATTTCAATTACATCGCCTGGAATACCCACACATCTTTTGATATAATTGTCTGTCTTATCCATTGGATGAACTAAGATGGGATAATCCGCCTGAAGCTTCGCTCTGTCATTATTGTATTGTGGACTTCTTAGCACATCGTAGTAAGGAATCTTAGATCCAAAATCTGGTAAATTAATGATGGTATCCCCTGCTGGAAAATTAAATACCACTACATCGTTTCTTTCAACATCTCTTAACTTAGGAAATCTTTTGTAATCTAATTGAATCCACTTTAAATAGGATGGTGTTGTTGGAGCTCCAGGCAATGTGTTGTGTACAAAAGGGAAAGACAATGGTGTTTGTGGAATTCTTGCACCATAAGTTACTTTGTCAACAAACAGAAAATCATTCACTAACAAAGTCTTTTCCATACTCTCTGTTGGAATCACATAAGCTTCAAATAAAAAGGTTCTTATTAAAGTTGCAGCAACAATCGCAAACACACCTGCATCCACCCACTCTCTTGAAGCTGGCTTATGGTAATGTGTTAAAGCTGCCTCCCCAAACCATCTTTCCTCTTTGGATGAACCCAAGTAGGGCAAATAGATGAATGGTACAACAACTGCTAATGTGTGGTGGATTAATTTTACACGCTTAAAATGCATCACAAAAATGATGGTCATCCATAAGCTCACAAACTGTCCCAAAATTGGTATGATTTGTAGCCAAAACCAAAACTTAGGAATCTTACAAAGCTTTACGATTTCCCAAGTATTGTAAATTGGAATGATGGCTTTATTAGCAGGCACACCCGCTTTTCTTAACATTGTATAAATTCCGATATGCCAACCTAACCAATAAAGAATAAAAAGTATCATGCCCATATAGATGTAATTAGATAATACAAAAATATCCCTTTGTGAGGGATATTGTATAAAAAGATTTATTAGCTGTTAAGCATTGGTTTGAATGGTGAAATACAAGGATTGACCTTATTTGTATTGCTGTAACACTTCTTTAACCAATTTCACTGAACGTGTAACGTC
>JBJOIU010000077.1:0-8319 GCA_046046935.1 Bacteroidota bacterium | reverse complement strand
AATAGGACATTCATAAATTGCGGGAATTCATCCAGACTCGATTTTCTTAAAAATCGGCCAAGTCTTGTAATTCTTGGATCATGCTTTGTTGCCGAAAGCTCATCGGAAGTCTCATTGATATACATACTCCTAAATTTCAAACAATAAAAAGGCTTGTCATTTTTACCACTTCTTAATTGCTTAAAAAAAACTGGCCCCTTGGATTCTAGCTTAATTAGGGTAGCAATCAATGGAATTAACCATGATAAGATAAAAAGCATCACTGCAGTACTCACTAATACATCCAAAGTCCTTTTCTTAATCCGATTGCTCATGTCTTCCAATGGATCACCCCTTAAAGCGAGTACAGGCATGTCACTTAGGTAATCTACAACTACAGGCTTTTTTAGAAACATTGAAAAATCTGGAATAATTTTAAACCTAACGCAACTGTTTTCAGCATCATTCATTAAATGATAAATAGCCCTATTCTGTTCGGGCATAATTGTGGAAAAAATTTCTTGCACATCCATCCGCTTTGCTATTTCGATCGTATTTTCTATCCCAGCTAATATGGGGTAATTGGACAACTCATTCACATTGATTGGTTCTTCTACATACCCAATCATTTCTACATTGATTCCTTCTTCTTCAAAATATTTTGCAATTTTTTTAGCCATCTCGTTATAGCCGACAATTATAATTTTATTCACATAGGTTCCACGTTTTTTAATGAACTTCTGTAAAGAAAAATAAAGAAACCTGCTTATCACTAAAGCTAAAAGAAAACAAACCAGCAATGACAAAATAAAACTGCGCGAGAAACTCACTTCTCTTATGATAACCAAATACATGAACATGAGCATTACCCAAAGCAAATACATTTGCATTGTTCTTTTTACAAACTGCTCGAACTTCAATACGAGCATGCTTCCATACAAACCAATAGTAAGTGAAATCAATATCCAGATTAAATTCATCATCAACCAGAATTGCAGATACGGACTAAAATCAAATACATCCAGTGTCCTTTGATAAAAGAGCAATAATATAAGTACCGATATATTTAGTCCTAAAATATCTAATGCAAAAAGTGCATTACTAAGTAGGTATTTTAATCCTTTTTGCATAACAATATATTTACTATTCTTTCGGATGTCTTTCCATCCCACAAAGCAGGTCCTTTATTTGACTTCCAGTGTCCATCATCCATTACACCTAACATTTCTGCTAATTGTATTCTATTGTCGCCCACCAATACATTCGTGCCATCTGTGATGGTTTCTGGTCTTTCTGTCGTATTGCGCATCGTAATACAAGGCACATTTAACATGGTCGCCTCTTCGGTTATTCCTCCAGAATCTGTAATGATCCCTTTTGCGTTTTTAACTAAATAAATAAATTCTAAATAAGGCTGTGGTGTTATCAATTGAATCCCATGGCAATTCATTTGATTGGATTCAATACAACTAAGTGTTCTGGGGTGAACAGGGAAAACAACTTGCGTATTTTTTGTTAATGTCGCTATTTCTGTTAAAATTTCTTGAAGCTTTATAGGATCATCTACATTGCTTGGCCTATGCAAGGTTAGTAGAAGATATTTTTTAGCTTCTAAATTTAAGGCGTCCCAACATGGTGGTTTTTTGATCTCATCCAAATGATACAATAAAGAGTCTATCATTGTATTTCCTACAAAATGTATTTGCTTTTCGGGAATATTAGATGCGATTAAATTTTCAGAAGCAGTGACACTTGTTGTAAAAAATGTATCACAAATCGCATCAGTGACTATTCTATTCAACTCTTCTGGCATGGTTAAATCACCGGATCTTATACCTGCTTCTACATGCACCGTATGAATTCCTAATTTTTTAGCTGCCATAGCAGCGGCCATTGTTGATGTTACATCTCCTACCACCAATACAGTATCTGGTCTGTTTTGAATCAACTCGTTTTCAAAGGAACACATAATGGAAGCTGTTTGTTGTATCGCAGTCCCAGTATGGCATTGTAAATTGGTGTGCGGCTGGGGGATTTGTAATTGGTCAAAAAAATCTCCACTCATTTTTTGATCAAAATGTTGACCCGTGTGTACCAGTCGATAGTCAATGGCTGCTCCATTCATTTTTGCAGATTGAATAGCCCTTATAATTGGAGCAACTTTGACAAAATTGGGCCTAGCACCTGCAACTATTGTAATTAGCATGACTAGTAAATTTTAATGTGATTGTATTGTTCCGTAGCAAATTCTTCTTCAACGGAATGATCAAAGTCCCTAATCAAAGAAACAGTTTCTCTAATATTAGATTTGGATGATGCTCCAAATAGTATGGATTGGATATTTGGCAAACTACAAACATAAGAAAGGGCATCTTTAGGCTTACTTGCTCCTCCAGATAAAACCTGCATGGCAATTACACGTACTTCTTTTTCTCTTAAGGTTTTTTCATACAATTCCTTCCCTCCTGACATCCTAAAACCATCCACATTGATAGAAGTACAAATGATTGGATTTTCAATTCCAGAAGCATTTAAAAATGCTAATAATTTAGGCATATTCATTGTGATATAACCCGGTTCTGCATTGTATTCACTAATGATATACTGATGGTATGCTTTTATTACCTCTTTCATACCTAAACCAAATAATAAATCAGTAATGACATTTTGTAAAAAAATAACAGGCGTATTGATGCCTTTAAACATTTTCATTTCGGCATCTACCAATAATTTCATCATGGTAATATAATCCTTAGAAACAATCGCGACACCCCCTCTAAATAAAGAACCAAAAAAATTGCCTGGCACATATTGCTTGAGCGTACCTAGCAAACCTAATTCAGTGACCGCATTGGCATATTTGTGTGCATATGGCAAACATGGATACATTTTGAAATTATGGTACTTTATTGAGTTAGACCGAATGGTATCACAAATGGCTTCTATTCGTTCATGTGTTGTACACATAAAAGTATTCACACCTTCATCTATAGCATAGTCTAATGTTCTAAGGATTGCTGTATCTTCTTTGAATAAAATTGCCTGCGCTCTTGATTTTTCATCTGAACTGTGGTTGACTCCAAAAAATTGATTGTCACCAAAAAGTATTCGTTCCATATTAATTCATTTTAAAATTTCTGATTAATTGAATCACCCTATCGGTTTGATTGGCAGATTCAAAATTGTTAATATTATTAGGCACGTCACCGTTAATTGCCTTAATGAAATAGTCTAATTGAGCTGAATACTCTTCTCCTCTTAAATAGTAGTCTACTTCTTCACTCAATTCATTGATATGTAGAAGATTCCAACCCTTACTATACTTTATATGGTGCGGCGTTTCTTTTAAATACAATTTTAGTTCTGTAGTATCTACAATTAGCTTTCCCTTGGTACCCATGATCGTAATCGTAGTCGCCATTTTTCGGTAAGTTTCATCACTCCAATTCACATTTAAAACACCAGAAATATGGTTTTTAGTTTCAAGTAATGCATAGACCCCGTCTTCTACATGTGTATTGTAATATTGTTTCAATAATGAACCATGTACTTTATCAATAGGTGCAATTAAATAATTGAGCAAGTCGATGCTATGTGCTGCATAATCTAATAAACAACCGCCGCCTTCGTCTTCTTTTGAACGCCAACTTTGTTGTTTATTGCGGACAAAGACAGGCCCATTCATGTCGGCTGTGAAATGCTGTATTTTGCCTATTAAACCACTATCAATAATGTTTTTAGCTTCTATAAATGTGCCTACAAATTTATTATGGTACCCTACCTGATTCACCAAATTTTTTGCTCTTGCCATTTCCATTAAGCCCAGCCCTTCTTCTACATCCAAGCAAAATGGCTTTTCAACAAAAACATGGATGTCATTTTTTAATAAATTCCATACAAATAATGAATGTAGTTTTGTTGGCACTGCCACTACCACTGCATCTGGCTTTGTAACTTCTATCATTTTATTGTAATCTGTGAAGCAACGATACTGCGCATATTTTTCTAGAAAATCTGTTACCAAATGCGCGTTGTCGGCAACACCAACTACCTCCACTTGAGGATGTGCACCTAGAATGGATAAATGAGAAATGCCCATTTTACCCGCTCCAATTAAAGCGACTCTAATCATATCATAAATTTTAAACGATGACGATGTTGTATTTAGTTCTTTTCTGCAACTAAAATTTCATTACGCAATATCCCGTATGCCTGCCTACCCATATCTAACAGTGCATTACTTTTGGCGTGTACTTCCCTATTTGCTAATGCATTTGAAACCTGCGCAATATTGAGTTCGGGAATGTGTTCTAGTAAATTATATCGGACTAGTAACCTATCCACAGCTAATAATTTATCTTGGTATACAGAAATAGTAGGAATACCAAGTAAAGCGAACTCCCTGGTCATTGAACCACCTGCGCCAATAAAAAGCGTACAGTCAACAGCAATCTCATCAAAACTTAAGGGCTTAGAAGGTACATTGCATTTTTTGAAATTGGATTCGGTATAATGTCTGTATTGGTCTTGGTTTCTAGTAAGTATCGTCACTGTATATTTGCCTTGCAATTGCAAAATAAGATTGTCTAGGAAATAAAGTGCCCCAGTGTAGTATTCTGCTGTTTGAGGTTCTGGACGTATATAAATATGGACGACTCCAGTTAATGTATCATTTCTCTTAATACTTAGTTCTTGATGCCTTACCCATAGATAGATACCTTCTTTAACACCAGGATAAAATATTGTTTTTGATTTAATCCAGTTGGTGTTTAGACATGTATTTAAAATAAAATTATCTGGCAATAGTATTTTGTTCGCAAAATAGAAAGCAATGATATTGCCAGCCGCATGTTCATTATCATTGGTATACAAGGATGGTATATTTAAAAATCTAGCAACCACTGGCAAATGAAATGAACTTTGCCCCACTGCAATATCAATGTCTTTTTGGTGCAATAATTGATACAGTTGTACAACTCTAATTGGGAATCCAAGTATTTTTTTAACCAAACTTTTACCATAATGCTTCCCTACAATATGATATGGTAGGCCTTTTTGATCCAATAAATCGATCGTGTTTGCAAGTGGCCTTGTAGTAATCAATACTTCATGACCAGATCGCTCCAGGTCTTTGATTAAATCATAAAAAAGAATAACGTGTGGGGAATTAGAAATGTCAAACCAAATTCTCATTTTCTTAGTTTTTAGTTTCATTGATCACGAATCGATGTTTTGCATTGTCGTGTCTTAAAAATGGCGCATTGAATACAATTGAATACTTATCAAAATGTAAGTGCTTTTTGATCTCGGTAATATATTTTTCATAGTGCACAGCATGTGCTCTATCTTCATCTACATTTAAGTATATTTTTAGTTCTTGTTTATTAAAAACAATTTGAAACTGCTTGATACTTCTGTCCTCCCTGAAAAGAATATTAAAAAAACAACTGTGGATGGAATTGCCTTCATAATCAGTCACAATATCACAGGTCCTCCCAATAATATTTTGAATGATTGGATAATTATTGTGACACGCACAGGTGGACGATTCATCTATTTCAATTTGGTCTCCCGTTTTGTACTTCATAAGTATAAATCCCTTATTGGATAAATCGGTAGAAACTAAATTTCCCGCAGCATCTATTTCATAGTAGGATCTAGAACTAATTAAATGCATTTTATGGTATTGACATTCAAAAGCAGAGATGCCAGCTTCATTACATCCATACTGATTGTAAACTGGGACAAAAAAGGCGGTTTGAATGGTATGTCGTACATTATCTGTGAGTACTTCTGCAGTACATACAACCCCCTTTAAGTGCGGAAATTCAATGGATTTATTGCGCAGCATGTAATTGGCAATATGTCCTAATGCAGATGCATATCCATAAATGATTGCCACTTTAGAAGCTTTAATCTCATGGAGGTATTTTTCGATCCTTTCATCTGATAAATCATACACCGTATATACATCGATATTGAATAAAAGATAGAATAGTTTATGCTTTAAATTCGATTTTGCAAGAGATGTGCCTGCAATAAATGCAACTTTATCCCCCCATTGGTAACCTGCAACTTCCCAAGACATTAAAATACCAGCCCACATTGCGGATCTAGAATCGGAAGTACTTAGATAATTCAACGGCACTCCCGTTGAACCTCCTGTTGATTTGGGATGAAATTTATCTTTAAACTTAGAAGATATAAAACTCTTAAAATATTTTTTTATAATTGGTTTTTCTAAAACCTCTAAAGCATTATAATTGGTTGCATTTTTATAATATTGGGTGGTTGATTTAGCTAGGCTAAACAATTCATTTAATCTACTTTCTCTGATACCATTTAATTTATTGATAGGCAAGAATGCTTCTGCGTGATACTGTTTCAAAGTTTTTAAAATGGCAGTCCCACCAAACAAATCAATTAAATATATTCTGATTAAACTAAAATTTGGATGTATCATAAGTTTTAATTGAGTAATTTTTTATATACTCTAGACAAATCAGTTAATATGTTTTGGCTAGAAAATCTCTTTGCGATATTGAAAGCGTTAACTTGTAAATTTTCAAATACACATTTTCCTTCTATAATTTCTTCAAAAATGGCGTCTAATTGCTTGAAATTTCCAGCTTCAAATAACCAACCTGATTGATTCACTTTTACTATAGAAGCGACACCTCCAACATGCGTCGCAATAACGGGCTTGCCATGGCTCATTGCTTCTAAAATAGATACGGGTAGTCCTTCAAAATAAGAAGGTAGGATAAACACATCACAAGATTCAATTGCAGACTGCTTTAATTGACCTTCCACAAAACCAAGAAATTGTATTTTATGCTTATATTTTGAAGCATGTATAAGATGAAGTAGTTTCTCCTCTTCACCAGTCCCCCCTATTGTTAAACTAATCTTTCCATTTTTGAAATAGTCATTTGTTTCAAGGTATTCCAG
The DNA here is from genome assembly GCA_046046935.1 of Bacteroidota bacterium. Taxonomy (GTDB): domain Bacteria; phylum Bacteroidota; class Bacteroidia; order Chitinophagales; family Chitinophagaceae; genus Sediminibacterium. The sequence goes on along the minus strand of JBJOIU010000077.1, from coordinate 1,389 downwards.
TAAATCAAATATGCCTTTTTTTGAATTGATACTACCTAAAAACAAGAGCTTTAATTCATTGCCTAATGGCTTTAATAATAAATTAGACTGCACGTCTATTGGATTGCCCAAAACCAATACATTTTTAATACCTAATTCATTCTCATAATATTGTTTCCAATCCTCTGTTAAACAGATAAATAAATGAGCCGAGTTGAGTAATTTTCTGAAAATAAACTTTGACCAAGTCATTTCGCTATAATAAGCCTTAAATTGACCACCATGCATATGAAACACTGTTGTTTTTTGATACAATAAAGCAAAAAGCGTGATCATCATTTTTCGTATCATACTTCCCTTAGAAGCACTATGCACATGTACTATTTTAATATGATTGTTTCGAAGTAAAAAAATATTGATTTTATACAAACTATATATAAAATAGAATGTACTAAGCATTTTAGAATGATCCTTATGTGTGGGAATGAAATTAAAATGATGCATATTCTTTTTATAGGTGCGTAAAACAGCACCTATGCCTCCATATGCATTTTGAGGCCCAACAAATAAAACATTGGAAAAGTCATTATTCATAATTAAATTATTTATAATAAAATGGCGTCATATTGAGCAAACATTGATTCCTGTTTAAAACGATCTAATACATGCGCTCTTATTAATTCATTTTTGGGTTTAGAGGAAAGCAAATCATACCAACTCTCCGCAATAGACAATGGATCATGTGGCGTGGTTAATAACCCATTTAAACCAGGAACAATCATCTCATTTGCGCCCCCTATTTCAGTCATAGAACAGGGTAAACCAAAGGCCATCGCTTCTAAAGCAGCAATTGAAAAAGTCTCCGTATGACTCGAAGTCAAAGTAAAAATATCGGCCAAATGATAATACTTTCTTACATCTTGTTGATTCCCTTCGAAATGAACAAAATCTTCTAAGCCTCTATGTGCAATTAATTTTTTAATTTTTAACTTATACAATGGAGGACCATCCCCTACAAAAAATAAATGCGCTTTTTCTTTGTATTTGTCATGAAGTAAATACAATGCTTCAATCGCATCCAAATGCCCTTTCTCGGGTGCTATTCTTGCCACATTTAAAATAACCGACTCATCCTCCTTCAAATTGTAATTTTCTCTGCTATTTTGCTTTACTTGAGATGCATTCACACTTGGACAAAAGTAATTGGTGTCTATCCCATTGTTGATCACATAATGTTGGTTGTCTGGGATGAAATAATTTCTCTTTAATTGATGTTTCTGATTTTCACAAAGAAAAACGAATCGATCACTTAAATTGGTCATTCTGAAATAAAGCAGATTTTGAAGATAATTTTTTATACTTGATGCAGCAGTTGAATGCAAGGAAAGAAATACCTCAATATTTTTAAAC
>JBJOIU010000076.1:0-8518 GCA_046046935.1 Bacteroidota bacterium | reverse complement strand
TAATGGGAGAAAAATTCTCTAGAGCTGTAGATTATTGCATTCAACATAAACTACCCTATTTAGTCATCAGTAAAAGTGGCGGTGCTAGAATGATGGAAAGCGCATTTAGCTTAATGCAATTAGCTAAAACAAGTGGCAAGCTTTCTCAATTGAGTGATGCTAAACTACCTTTTATCTCTATGTTAACCGACCCTACTTTTGGTGGCATTTCTGCTAGCTTTGGTATGTTGGGCGATATCAATATAGCTGAACCAGGCGCTTTAATCGGTTTTGCCGGTCCTAGAGTAATTAAAGAAACCATTAAGAGAGATTTACCTCCAGGATTCCAACGTTCAGAATTCTTATTAGAACACGGTTTCCTAGACTTTATTGTAGACAGAAAAGAATTGAAAAATAAGTTATCGGAGGTTTGTTTCTTGTTCAGAAACTAATCCACCAAACTAAATCAATTTTAAATAGTACTTTTGTAACCCGGTCCTTAATTGGATCGGGTTATTTTTTTATGTCAAAAGCAAAAGCAGTTAAAGCCAAAGAGTTAAACAATAGGCAAGCCTATTTTAACTACGCCATCGAAGATAAATACGTGGCTGGTATGGTATTGCTTGGAACTGAGGTAAAAAGTATAAGAGAAGGTAAAGTAAGCTTTAACGATTCCTTTTGTTTTTTTGATCGTGGGGAGCTATGGGTAAGAAGTTTATATATTAATGCCTATTCACATGGTTCAGCCAACAATCATATTGAAGTACACGACAGAAAATTATTATTACAAAAAAGAGAATTGTCAAAATTAGAATCCAAGGTGAAAGAAAAAGGTTTCACTATAGTACCCCTTCGTATCTTCTTCAATGATAAACATTTTGCTAAATTAGAAATTGGTGTGGGTCGCGGAAAGAAAGAGTTCGACAAGCGTGAAACGATAAAGAATCGTGATATCGACAAGGATATTAAACGCTTTTTGGCTAAGTAATACAAAACAACAATCTACATCTTAAGGTTAAAAAAAGAATTAGAAAGAAATTCTATTACGAGCGAACGTTCGAGCTTGCGAGCCGAGATTCGAGTAATAGGTATTTTTTCTAATTTTTATTACATGTATTTGGTATTGTTTTCCTTTTTATACCCTAGCTGCTCATTAAGCGAGGCGGGATCGGGACGATGCGTTGTGGCATAAGCCACTCCCATTAGAACTATAAATATACCTGCGGCAAATGCCAATTCTGAAGGCACCCACCAATATCCCCATGCTTTATTCATCTTTGCATGTTCAGGTTGGTTTAATTCATAACGAATCTCTACGCGCTCTCCTAATTTGTTCTTATACATTTCTTTAGCTAATGGCAACAGATAAGTCTTTCCATCTTCTGTGAAACTGGCTACTATTTTATTGCCTCTTTGTTCTATTAAAGCAAGCGTAATTTCACTATCAAAATAATCAGGTGTTCTGCTAAATGGCAAATACACAAAAAATAATGATAGGAATAATATAATGGCAGATTTAATCATAATAAAAAAGAGTCCCCCTTGGGAGACTCTTTCGGGAATTTAAAATTGAGTCTCCGATGGGACTCATCATATATATTAATTACTTAAGCTTCTAAAGTCAACTGGCACCAATTTACTTACACCAGGCTCTTGCATAGTTACACCATAAATCACGTCTACTGCACTCATTGTTTGCTTATTGTGTGTTACAATAATGAACTGTGAGTTGTCAGAAAACTTCTGAATCATTTGTGTAAACTTGCCTACGTTCGCGTCATCTAATGGAGCGTCTACCTCATCCAAAATACAGAATGGTGCTGGCTTAATTAAGTAAATCGCAAACAACATAGCTGTTGCAGTCAATGTTCTTTCCCCTCCACTCAACTGTGTGATAGAAGAAGGGCGCTTACCCTTAGGCTTAGCGACAATTTCTACAGCAGTTTCTGCTAAATTATCTGGATCAACTAATATCAAGTCACAAGAATCTTCTTCCGTAAACAATGCCTTAAACACTTTTTGGAAGTTTTCTCTTGCAGTATTGTAGGTTTCTAAGAATGCTTGGTTAGCTGTAGCTTCTACTTCTTGAATAGTTAACATTAAGCTTTCTTTTGCATCTACTAAATCGTTCTTTTGCTCTAAAATGAAATCATAACGCTTCTTCATTTCGGTATAGGCTTCAATAGCAGTTGGGTTAACTTCACCCATATTCTCTAAGCGTTTCTTCATTCTTTCAACACTAGCTTGTAACTCTTCTAAGCTTTCTTCTGTTTGTCTGCCTTTATCTAATACTTCTTCTAATTCTACTTTGAACTCAACACTCAAGCGCTCTTTCATTCCAGCTAAAGATAATTTCAAGTTGTTTAGTTTATCCTTGATCTCATTGATCAATTGATCCATTAACTCTTTAGATTTAACCTGAAGTCTTAAAGCACTTTCTTTTTCTTGTAATTGTGTTCTTAAAGTATAATAAGCTTGATCTGCTTCATTTAACTTGGTTTCTTCTGCTTCTTTGTTTCTCAATAATTCTACTAACTCCGCTTCAACAGCTGCCAACTGATCTCTACTTTCAACAATAGCTGTAGACGCTTCTGTTAATTGAGCAGTATTAGATTGAATTTGAGCATGCAAGTCAACCAATTGGTTTTCTTTAAATACCACTTCTTGTTGTAAAGCTTCAATTTTACTTTGTTGCTTAGTCAATTGCAAGTTCATTTCATTGAATTCACCAGAAGCCAAATGATATGCTTGCTCTGCTGCTTGATATGCTAATTCTATATCGCCTAATTGTGCCTGTGTTTCTTGTAAACTAATATTCAATGCTTCGAAAGCAACTCTTGTATCAGCAATAGCGTCATGCTCTTCCTGAATCTTTATCGCAAATTCAGCTAATTTACTAGCAGCAGTAGATTGTGCAGATTGCAAGTTCTCTAATCTATTCTTGTTAGCAAAAACTTCGTTGATTAAAGTATTAACTGATTGTTCTGTCGCACGAATTTCATTCTCTTTTAATAATTCATTGAACTCTAGAACTGAATCATGCTTCACTTGAATTTGAGCTTTCAAATCATTCACAACAGCTTCTTGTGCTTGGATGTCTTCTAATAATTTTTCTAAATTTTTAGCACGTCCAATTTTCTTCCCTTCAAATAAACCAACACTACCTCCTGTTAAAGTATATTTACCCTTGACATATTTTCCGGATTTTTCTAAGATAATGCCTGAGTGATTTGCTTCTAAAGCTGCTTCATTTTCTGCAATAAATACATTGCCTAATAAATGATTCGCTAAAGCTGCATATTTAGGATCAATTTCCACCACTGATAATGCAGCAATAGTATTCGCAGGAGCAGTATTTGCTTGCGCACCACTTAATTGATCTAACAAGAAGAAATTAGCTTTACCTTTTTTGTTTTCATCTAATAAATGAACGGCTTGTAATCCTTCTTTCAAATCATTTACTACATAATAGTTCAAGTAAGGTTCTAAAACATTCTCTACCGCAGTACGGTAAGACTCTTGAACATAAATTATATCAGATAAAATAGGCGCATTGTGATTCCAGCCTGTATTCTTATGTAAGAATTTAACACTCTCTGGATATCCTTCCATAGAGTCTACTAAACTCTTTAATAGATCGTACTCGTTTTTCTTTGCATCCAATATTCTAGACTGATCTGCCAAAGAAGATCTTAATACTTCCAAAGCAGATTGTGTTTCGAAAATACTTGCCTTAGCAGTCTCGTGTTGCGCTTGCAAAGCAACTAAATGTGCTTTTTTATCCGCTAACTCGGTTTCTTTAGTAGCTAATTGTGAAGTGATATCTTCAATTTGAGCAACACGATTTGCTTGCTCTTCTTCTATTTGAATTTGAGATCTTTGTATATTTTGAATAGAAGTGTCGGCAACAGCAACTTTCTTCTCTGCATCAAATTGATTTCTTTGAATTTGATTATACTGCTGACGTAAATTATCTAATACAGCTCTTTGGTCATCAAACTGTGTTCTCTTGTTAGACAATTCAACCTGAGATGCTTCTACTCTATTTTTGAAATCGTTATAGATCTTTTCTTCATCAACAACTTGCAATTTGGTGTATTCAATAGAATCACCAATAGTTTTCACTTGACCTTCTGCTCTTTCTAAAAATTCTTGTAACCCTTTTTCTTTATCATTTAAATAATCTAAACGTTGAGCAGCCAAATTCTTATCATTCTCTTTGGTTCTTAACTTTTGAACCAAGTCATTAAACTCTTGTTGTTGACTTTGTAATCCTCTTTCTTTTTCTATAAAGCTTACACGCTCTTGTTCTAAAGAAGCTTCTTCAACAGCAATCTGGGCTTCTAATTGAATTTTTTTATCTGTCTCTGTATCTTGTTGCTCAGTTAATTCTTTGTAAGTTAAATTAAAACCTTCTAAAGACGCAATTGCTAATTCGATAGCAGTTTCTTTATAATCTTTTTTGATTTCAAAATACTTCTCCGCCTTCTTTGCTTGGTTTTCTAAAGTCTTTAATTGGTTATTGATTTCAAATAACAAATCTTCAATTCTAGATAAGTCTTGCTCTGTAGCGTCTAATTTATTTTTAGCTTCTTTCTTTCTTGTCTTGTAAATGGTAATACCTGCAGCTTGCTCCAACATCTTTCGACGACTATTATCTTTATCCTTGATAATGTCATCTACCATACCTAATTCGATGATGGCATAACTATCTGTACTTACGCCAGTATCCATGAATAAATTGTGAATGTCTTTTAAACGACAAGCCACATCATTTAAGCGGTATTCGCTTTCTCCGTTTTTATAATAACGACGCGTTACTGTAATGGTGCTAAATTCAGTAGGCAATAGATTTTTAGTATTCTCGAAAGTCAAGCTTACTTCCGCCATACTACTAGCATTTCTAGTTTTACTTCCATTGAATACCAATGAATCTAGATTTTCAGATCTTAATGCAGAAATCTTAGATTCTCCAATTACCCATCTTATACTATCGATGATATTACTTTTACCACATCCGTTTGGTCCAATAATACCCGTTATGCCCTCGTCAAAACTCACAATGGTTTTGTCAGCAAAACTCTTGAACCCTTTGATTTCTAATGACTTTAGTCTCACTTTCTTTGAACTTTTATATGTCTGCGAACATATGAAAAAAGCCTTAAGAAGTCAAGTAAAAAAAGGGCAATTTATGCCCAAAATGAAGAATTTATTAAGCCTTTTCGACCAGTTTTCCCCCTTCTGTGGTTAAAGTACGGGAAGGGAACTTGTTTACCACCATAAAATCGTGGGTTGCCATTAAAATGGCAGTTCCGTCTTCTTTGGCTATTTGCATCAATAATTGCATGATTTCGTCGCTGGTTTCAGGGTCAAGACTGCCAGTTGGCTCATCTGCTAGGATCAATTTAGGTGCATTTAGTAAGGCACGAGCAATATCCACCCTTTGCTGCTCCCCTCCACTCATCTCGTAAGTCATTTTAAAACCCTTATTTTGTAACCCTACCTTATTCAAGACATCGTCTATTTTTTGTTCCATCAACTTCTCATCCTGCCATCCTGTTGCCTTCAAAACAAATTTTAAATTTTCATGAACATTTCTATCGGTCAATAATTGAAAATCTTGGAATACTACTCCCAAGTTTCTTCTTAAAAAAGGCAAGGTTTTCCAAGTCATGTCTTTTAAATTAAAACCTACCACATTTCCATTACCTTCTGTTAAAGTCAATTCACCGTATAATGTTTTTAATAAACTACTTTTTCCCGCACCGGTTCTTCCAACTAAATAAACAAATTCTCCTTTCTCCACTTTCAAATTAACATCTTGCAAAATAAGACTACCACTTTGATAGATATTTACATTTTCTAATTGAATGACTAACTCGCTCATGAGATGGTTTGTTTTATATAAAATTAATAGCTAAATGTTTCTGTTCCAAAACTTCCTTTTAAAACTAATTCTTTTGTTTCAGAAGCTTCCACTCTCCCAATTATTTGCGCCTCAATACCTAAAGAAGCGGCTATTTGAATCAAGTTTGCTGCATCGCTTTCGTTTGTAAAAATTTCTAATCGATGTCCCATATTAAATACCTGATACATTTCTCTTGCATTGGCACCCGAATTTTCTTGAATCAATTTAAATATTGGAGGTACTTCTAAAAAATTATCTTTAACAATGCGCATTGGGCCTGGCAAATATTTCATACACTTTGTTTGACCGCCACCGCTGCAATGGATCATCCCTTTTACTGTATCAAAATGATTGGATAAAATAGCTTTAACCAAAGGTGCATATGTTCTTGTTGGACTTAGTAATAATTTACCCACTTGAATATCGCCAAAACCAGGAATAGCAATAGTTTCAGTGACTTTATTTTTTCCAATATAAACTACTTGATCTGCCAATGTTGGTTCAAATGTTTCAGGATATTTTGTAGCATATTCTTTACTTAAAACATCATGTCTAGCACTAGTCAATCCATTGCTTCCTAATCCACTATTATACTCCAACTCATAATTTGCTTTCCCATAACTAGAGAAACCTACAATCACTTGACCTGGTGCAATTAGATCATTCGTAATTAGTTTTGACTTTGGCCATCTCGCAGTCATTGTTCCATTTACTGCAATTGTTCTAACCACATCTCCCACATCAGCTGTTTCACCACCTAAAAAAGCGATTTGAACACCAAACTCTTTTAATGTCTCAAAAAATGCTTGTGTGCCATTAATAACTTGACTAATGACATCCCCATTAATAATTAACTTATTCCTATCTATTGTACTGGAGAATAAAATTTGATCGTAAATACCCACACATAATAAATCATCCAAGTTCATCGCAATAGCGTCTTGTGCTATTCCCTTCCAAACAGAAGCATCCCCTGTTTCTTTCCAATAGATATATGCTAAGATACTTTTAGTACCTGCTCCATCGGCATGCATAATATTGATATAGTTACTATCACCACCTAGAAAGTCTGCATACAATTTACAAAATGCATTTGGGTATAAACCCTGATCTAAATGTTGGATAGCAGCATGAACTTCTTCTTTTTGCGCGGATACTCCGCGTTGGGCATACAATGACATGGATCTAAATTGATTGTGGCACAAAGGTACAATTGTTTTACATTTGTGCCATATTTAGCAATAGAAGATGAAGGTTCATTACGATTTACAAAATTTACCCCCATTTAACAAGGCAGTCATCACTACTGGCGCTTTTGATGGTGTTCATAAAGGACATCAACAAATTATCAGTAAAATGAAAGGGATTGCGCATGAAATAAAGGGTGAAACAGTAATCATAAGCTTTCATCCGCACCCAAGAAAAGTAATTTCTTCGGTTCCAGGGGAAATAAAGCAATTAACCCATATAGATGAGCGTATTGCTTTATTGGAAAAAGCAGGTATAGATCATGTAGTAATAGTCCCATTTGATCATCGTTTTTCCAATATGACGGCTGAAGAATATGTAAAAGATTTTATAGTAGCCCATTTTAAACCAGCACATATTATAGTTGGTTATGACCACCGATTTGGAAGTGGCAGAAAAGGCAATTTTGAACTATTGGAAGAATTGGGAAAGGAATACCAATTTACAGTAGATGAAATTAATGAACAATTAGTAGATGGCGAGATTGTAAGTTCTACCCTTATTAGAAATTGTATTGCAGAAAAAAATATAGAGCAGGCCAATAATTTATTAGGCTACCCATACTCTTTTGAAGGATATGTAGTTAGAGGCAACCAACTTGGCAGAACGATAGGTTTCCCGACAGCCAATTTGCATATCAATGATGAAGAAAAATTAATTCCCTCTAATGGCGTATATGCTGTTAAAGTAAAAGGCGCATGTACCAATGGACATTTATTAAAAGGAATGATGAATATTGGCGTTAGACCAACAGTAGATGGACAAAAAAAGGTAATTGAAGTAAATATTTTTGAATTTGATCAAGATATTTATGATCAAAATATTACTGTACAAGTGTATGAATTTATTAGAGGAGAACAAAAGTTTGATGGATTAGAGGCGCTAAAAAATCAATTAGCACAAGACAAGCATCAAACCGCCCTTATTTTGCAGAAGTATCCATAATTTTTATAACCAACTCTTTTAACAAATCAGCATCAGAGTTGGAAGCATCATTTATCCCTAGCACACGTAAATTATATTCATGTATTAATAACAATATATGCTCAACCTTGCCGTAGCTATAATGCCTTGTTGCTGCAACATAATTTTTAACTAAAAATGGTGCAATGCCTACTTCAGAAGCAATGCGTCTTTCATCTTGAGTTCCTATACCATAGATAGCATATATTTTACTAAAGAAAGCATACAAAGTTGGCAGAATCAACTGTATTGGAGCCGCTTTATGATTAGATTCAAAATACTGAATCATTTTTATAGCCTTAGAGAAATTCTTTTGTGCTACTGCATCTTGAAATTCAAATGCATTATATTCTTTGCTGATACCAATATACTTTTCAATATCATCTTCTGTAATCGTTTTTCTGTCGCCAATATTGATAA
>JBJOIU010000075.1:0-8960 GCA_046046935.1 Bacteroidota bacterium | reverse complement strand
GCAGATTATTTTTTCAAAATTCCAATGGCCACTAATTTTGATTCTTTTAATGTATCAGTAGCTGCTGGTATTATTTTATATGAAGCAATGAAGCAAAGAATGTTCAAATGAAATTCAAATTAACATTAGATGCGCAGGCTTCCAATTTACAAATTGGATATCATGATAAAATGTTGCTTATTGGTTCTTGTTTTACAGAGAACATTGGAGCCAAAATGCAAAAGCATTTGTTTGAAATTAAAGAGAATCCTCACGGCATTTTATTTAATCCGGTAAGCGTGGTGAATGCATTAAGAGATTATATAGAATGTAAAGAATACACTGAGTCAGATTTATTTGCATTGAATGAATTGTATAATAGTTGGCATCATCATACAAGGTTTTCTGATATTAGTCCAGAAGCGTCATTAGTTAAAATCAATCATTCAATAAAAGAAGCACATCAGTATTTAAAAGTTGCCAATCAATTAGTGATTACTTTGGGGTCTGCTTGGTTGTATTGTTTAACCAATCATGCTCCATCGAACACCGGCTTAGTTGTTGCTAATAATCATAAAGCCCCAGCAAATTGGTTTGAAAAAAGAATAATGCAACCTCAAGAATTGGTTGATTTATTAGAAGGGTTGGTTAAAGAGCTACAAGTATTTAATCCAAGCATACAAATTATTTTTACTGTTAGTCCTGTCAGACATTTAAGAGAAGGATTGGTTGAGAACAATAGAAGCAAAGCTGTGCTGATACATGCAGTGCATGATACGATTGCGAAGACAAGTTCGACTCATTATTTTCCTGCATACGAGTATGTAATGGATGATTTAAGAGATTACCGATTCTATGCCGAAGATTTAGTGCATCCTAATTTTGCAGCAACTCAATACGTTTGGGAGAAATGGGTGGAGACCTATTATGGAGATGCTACTCAGCAAATAATGAAGCAGGTAGCTGAATTACAACTTGCAATACAACATAAGCCTTTTAATAAAGCGAGTAAAGCGCACCAACTGTTTGTAAAATCATGTTTACAGAAGGCTCAGTCTTTATTAATTCAATATCCCAACTTAAATTTACAAGCAACTATTGCCTTTTTTGATGGCGAACTTGTAAATAATGCTTAATTTAGGATTCTAAATATTTGCTATGCGATTATTGCCTTTTTTAGCTTCGGCTATTGTAACTGTTTCTTTAGTAACAGTATTAAATGTTCAGTTGCCAATTGGGGCTTCAAAGTCTCCTAAATTGGGTTATTTTTTATCTCCACAACATGGTTTCTGGAAGAATGCAGAAAAAATCAATACCAATTTTGATGCCCATATTCTTGCTGAAGATTTAAAAGGCAAGGTAGATGTGTACATGGATGATCGTCTTGTGCCACATATCTATGCAGAAAATGACGAGGACGCTTATTTTGTTCAAGGATACTTGCATGCAAAATTTAGATTGTGGCAAATGGATTTTCAAACAAGGGTAGCTTCTGGTAGATTAAGTGAGATTGCTGGGGCAGATAAATTATCTATAGATAAATTTTTCAGAAGATTAGGAATGGTATATGGCGCAGAACAAACTGAGCGCATGATTAATGAGACCAATCCAGTCATGAAAGCAACTGTAGATGCCTATACCGCTGGAGTGAATGCTTATTTAAAACAATTGTCTCCGGAAGACATGCCTTTTGAGTATAAGTTAATGAATTACGAACCTGAAGCTTGGACACCAAAGAAAACTTATTTGTTTTTAATGTTCATGTCTTATGATTTAACAGGACGATCTGCTTCTGCAGATTTGCAATTAACAAATACAAGAGATTATTTAGGTTTTGATTTGTTTGATAAACTATATACCAATCAACAAGATTCTTTAGATCCAATTATACCAATGGGTACCGAATTTGCAACTGCATCTATTCATCCTGTTGCACCTACTAATGCTGATTTTGCATATTTGCATAAAAAAGATTCAACAGTAATGGCAACTAATGCAAGTGATGCACCAGAAGCGCCAGATAAAAATAATGGATCTAATAACTGGGCAGTTGCAGGATCAAAAACAAAATCTGGTAGACCCATTTTAGCAAGTGACCCTCATTTAGGTTTAAATCTTCCATCACTTTGGTATGAGGTTCAAATTACTACACCAACCCATAGCACTTATGGTGCAAGTTTTCCTGGATCGCCTGCAGTAATTATTGGCTTCAATGATAGCTTGGCTTGGGGGGTGACTAATGCAGGAAGAGATGTATTGGATTATTATGAATTAAAATTCAAGGATAGTACCAATAATGAATATTGGTATAATGGTGCTTGGAAAGCAACTACAAAAAGAACTGAAATTATTAAAGTAAAAGATAGTGCTGATGTGATTGAAGAAATAGCAATGACGCATTGGGGCCCTGCAATGTATGATGCACATTATCAAAACCCACAATCAAAGGGAAGAAATCTAGCAGTCAAATGGACAGCTCATGAGGCATCTACTGGTGTTGAAACCTTTTATAAATTGAATCGTGCTAAGAACACAGAAGATTATTTAAATGCTATATCACTTTGGAAATGTCCAGGCCAAAATTTTGTTATGGCTACAAAGACTGGGGATATTGCCATCAAACAACAAGGAAGTTTTGTAGCAAGATGGGATAGACAAGGAGATTTTATTATGCCAGGAGATGATTCTAATTACGCTTGGCAAGGGTTGATTCCAAACGAAGAAAATCCATTTATTAAAAATCCAGAAAGAGGATTTGTAAGTAGTGCTAATCAAAAATCAGTCGATGCTTCATATCCTTACTATTTAGGTACCGCAAGTTCTTTTCCTTTGTATAGAGGAATAAGTGTGAATAAGCAATTAGCGACTATGTCCAATATTACTGCGGAAGATATGCAAGCATTACAAACCAATAATTACAATGTATTCGCTGCCATGGCTAGACCAGCTTTAATGAAGTTCATTCAAACTGAATCATTGTCTGCTGATGCAAAAAACATGGTGAATAAGATGAATCAGTGGGATTTGTATAATCATCCAAACGCTGAGGGAATTACAGTCTTTAAAATAATTTGGGATAGTGTAGAGAATGCTGTTTGGGGGGATGAATTAGCTGGCTCATCCATTCCTTTAACTAAGCCAGACGCATATGTATTATTGGAGCAAATGTTAAGAGATAGTAATTTCTCTATTGCGGATGATATAAGAACAATCAATAAAATAGAGACCTTAAAAGAACAAGTTGCCCTAGGTATTGAAAAGGCAACAGTACAATTAAGTCAATTAGAAAAAGACAATAAGTTAAGTTGGGCAGCTTTCAAAGCAACAAGGGTATTGCATTTAACAAAAACAAATGCATTAAGTCGATTGAATTTACCTATTGGAGGAGGAGTAAATATTATTAATGCAACTTCTGAAAATCATGGACCTAGTTGGAGAATGATTGTGCATTTGACAGATGAGATTGAAGCTTATGGTTTATATCCTGGTGGTCAAAGTGGTAATCCAGGTAGTCCATACTATGATACTTTTGTAGATTATTGGGCAGCAGGTAAATATTACAGATTACTCTTCTTATCAAAAGAAAAATTAAAAGCAAACGAACATACTAAATGGCATATTCAATTTAGTAAAGCTTAATACAAATACATTATGAAAAATAATACATTCAAAATACCGGCAACTATTTTATTATCTTCCATTGCTACTTTTGCTATTGGTTTATATGGCGGGCTTCCTTGGTGGAGTTTTGTAGTGACTAATTTTATTATTGCATTATCCATTCCACAAAAACCATGGGTTTCTTTTTTAACAGGCGGCTTAGGAGTAGGTGCAATTTGGGCTGGATTAGCAACCGGAATGGATCTGGCTAATAATCATTTATTATCAACAAAAGTGGCCAATATTTTACCGCTGAATGGTTCTTATGTTTTATTAATTGTCATTACTGCATTTGTAGGTTTCTTATTAGGAGGAATGTCGTCCTTGACAGCTTCTTATTTGAGAAAAGCGTAATTTTTACTATTTTTGTATTGAATTTCCCCAACCTGCAATTGGGATAAAAATTTAATATATGTCAGTATTACACAATCGTGTTTCCAACCAAGAGTTGAAACAAAAGTTGTATGAGGAAGATTTTCCTAGAACAACCATCAGTTTTTATCAGTATTTCTCCATTCAAGATCCACAAGTTTTTAGAGACGAGTTTTATAGAACATTGAACGCCATGAAAGTGTTTGGTCGTATCTATGTAGCAACTGAAGGTATCAATGCACAAATAAGTGTGCCATCTCATTTGTTTGAAGTGTTTAGAGACTTTTTATATTCATATAAGGCATTAAATGGCATTCGATTGAATATTGCCGTGAATGATAATGGAAAAAGTTTTTGGGTGCTTAAAATCAAAGTGCGTGAAAAAATTGTTGCAGATGGAATTGATGATCCTAGTTTTAGCATGGAAAACAAGGGCAAATATGTGAACGCACAACAAATGAATCAACTATTGAAAGCGCCAGATACTATCATAATTGATATGCGCAATCATTATGAGTTTGAAGTGGGTCATTTTGATAATGCCATTGAAATTCCTTCAGATACATTTAGAGAACAATTACCCATGGCAGCAGAGATGATGAAAGATAAAAAAGATCAGAATATCATTATGTACTGCACTGGAGGTATTAGATGTGAGAAGGCTAGTGCATATATGTTACACCAGGGTTTTAAAAATGTATTTCATTTAGAAGGTGGTGTGATACATTATGCGAACAAGATTAAAGAGGCTGGCATAGAAAGTAAATTTATAGGAAAGAATTTTGTATTTGATGATAGACTAGGAGAGCGCATTACTGAAGATGTCATAGCGAAATGCCATCAATGTGGCCAACCTGCCGATACGCACACTAATTGCAAAAATGATGCCTGCCATTTATTGTTCATTCAATGTGAAGATTGTGCTAATACTTTTGATGGTTGTTGCACAACAGATTGCAAAGATGTGTATCATTTGCCTTTAGAAGAACAAGAAGCTTTAAGAAAAGGCGTTAAAAAAGGAATGCAAGTTTTTAATAAAAGCAAACAAAGATTAAGGCCTAGATTGGGTATAGATATCGAAGTAAAATAATTATCCGATTCCTAATTTTTTTAATGCTTCGCAAATTAGATCATAAGTTTGATCATCTGTTTTTTGATCTGGCTTAAAAGGCTCTCCAATTACTTGTTCATATAATTCAATGTATCTTTTGGAGATGGTCACAATCCATTCATCTTTCATTTCTGGAACTGTTTGACCTTCTTTGCCCATAAAATTATTCTCTATCAACCATTCTCTTACAAACTCTTTACTTAATTGTTTTTGTTTTGACTTAGTATTTTGTCTTGCTTCAAAACCTTCTGCATAAAAATACCTGGAAGAATCTGGTGTATGAATCTCGTCCATTAGATAAATGGTATCTCCAATCTTTCCAAATTCATATTTTGTATCCACTAAAATCAATCCTCTTTTTGCAGCAATTTCTTTTCCTCTTTGAAATAAGGCTAAAGCATATTTTTCTAAAACAGCCCAATCTTCTGCAGAAGCTAATCCTTGAGCAATAATCTCTTCTTTGGAAATATCCTCGTCATGACCTTCACTTGCCTTAGTAGACGGAGTGATGATAGGGGTAGGGAAAAAGTCGTTTTCTTGCATCCCCTCTGGTAGGCTTACCCCACATAAGGTTCTGCCTCCTGCTTGGTAAGTTCTCCAAGCATGACCCACTAAATTACCCCTAACTACCATTTCGATTTTAAAAGGGGTACATTTTTTACCTATTGCAGCATTTGGAGCCGGGGTGCTCAACAACCAATTGGGGCAAATATCCTGGGTTGCTTTTAGCATATAGGCAGCTATTTGATTCAATACCTGTCCTTTAAAGGGAATGGGTCTAGGTAAAATCACGTCAAATGCGGAGATTCTATCACTTGCAATCATCACAAGTAGTTCATTTTCAATGTAATACACGTCTCTTACTTTGCCGTGGTATTCGTTTACTTGTTGTGGGAAAGGTTGCTTAATCATGCCACTAAATTATAATTTTAACATTATATTCTATAATTTTTTCTAAAGTCCTTACTATTTGCTATTTTGTACTACAATTCAATTTAAAAACAATTATTTATGAGCAAATTTTTAAGACATTTTGGTCTTTTTTGCATGGCTGCTATGGTAGCTTTGAACGCAAATGCCCAAACTGCTGGTACTGTAAAAGGTACTGTTAAAAATTCAACGAATGCTGAAACTTTAACCGCCGTAACTGTATCCTTAAAAGGTTCAAACAATGGTACTTACACTAGTGATAAAGGTACTTTTACCTTACCAGTAGCAGTAAAACCTCCATTTACTTTGGTTTTTTCTTCAGTAGGCTTTGAAAGCAAAGAAGTTAACGTAACTGATTTTTCTAACATAACTGTAAGCCTTAAGCCTAGTTTCGTATTGGGTTCTGAGGTGGTGGTAGCTGCTTCAAGAGTATCTGAGAGAATCTTAGAATCTCCTGTTACAATTGAGAGAATTAATACAAATGCTATTAAATCTGCACCTGCTACTAACTATTACGACATCTTAGCTAACTTAAAGGGCGTGGATGTTGTTGCAGCAAGTTTAACATTTAAGAGTATCTCTACAAGAGGTTTTAATGGTTCTGGTAACACTCGTTTAAATCAATTGATTGACGGTATGGATAACCAAGCTCCAGGTTTAAACTTCTCTGTGGGTAGTGTTATTGGTTTAACTGAATTAGATGTAGACAATATCGAATTATTGCCAGGTGCATCTTCTGCTTTATATGGAGCAGGTGGTATGAACGGTACTGTATTGATCAATTCAAAAAGTCCTTTCAAATACCAAGGTTTAAGTTTCCAAATCAAACAAGGTATCAAAGATGTTGATAATTACCAACGTCCTCAATCTGCATACAAAGATTATGCTGTAAGATTTGCTCAAAAAGTGGGCAATCGTTTAGCGTATAAAGTAGGTATGCAATACATGGAAGCGCAAGACTGGTTAGCGAACAATACGCAAAACTATTCTAGAACTACAGGTACTCAAAATGGTCAAACAATTGGCGGTACTAGATACCATGATCCAAACTATGATGGTGTTAACGTATATGGTGATGAAACAACATCTACTTTATCTGGCGTTTATGACGGTGTTAAAGCAGGTATCATTGGTACATTAACTTCTGCTTACACTCCAGTTTACGGAGCTGCTGCAGGCGCTTATGCAACTGGTGCTTACAACCAATTATATGGTGCAACTGCTTTATTTAATTCATTAGGTAAATATGCTGCTTTCTTAGGTTCTCAAAACGCTGCATTAGCTCCTTATGCTCCATTCTTATATGGTAATGCAAAAGGATATTTCACTGGTGTAAATGTTAGTAGAACTGGTTATAACGAAATCGATGTGATTAATCCAGTAACTAAGAACGTTAAAGTTACAGGTGCTATTCATTATAAAATCAATGACGATATTGAAGCTTCTTTAAGCGGGTATACTGGTCAAGGTAATACAGTGTATACTGGTAGTGACCGTTATTCTTTAGTAGACTTAAAAATGAGTCAATTCAAATTTGAATTAAAAGCTAAAGATTGGTTCGTTAGAGCTTATGCAACTTTAGAGAATTCTGGTAATTCATTTAACTCAACAATTGCTTCTCGTTATTTCAACGAAGCTTGGAAATCAAGTACTACTTGGTATCCAACTTATGCTGGTGCATTTGTTGCTGCTAGAGATGCTGGTTTAGACAATTTGGCTGCACATGCTGCTGCTAGAGCTAAAGCTGACGAAGGTCGTCCAACAGGAAATATCTCTCAAGATTCAAGATTTAAATCTATCGTAAGTACTCCAATTTCTAAAGGTGGTGCCTTATTCTTAGATAGAACATCTTTATATGTTGTAGAGGGTCAATACAATTTCACTGAGAAATTAGGTTTAGAAAAATACAATGCTGACTTCATCATGGGTGCAAGTCACAAAGAATATTGGTTAGATTCTAAAGGAACTTTATTTGCTGATACAACAGGTAAAATTTCTATCATGGAGAATGGCGCTTATGCACAATTGTCTAAGCGTTTCTTAGATGATTTCATCAAGTTCTCAGTTTCTGGTAGATATGATAAGAACCAAAACTTCGAAGGCCGTTTCACTCCAAGATTTACTATGGTGGTGAAATTAGCTGAAGACAATAACTTACGTTTCTCTTACCAAACAGCTTACCGTTTCCCAACAACTCAAAACCAATGGATCAACTTAACAATTGGTGGTGGTACAAGATTGATGGGAGGTTTAGAAGCTTTAAGAACTGGAAACCATTTCCAAGTAAACCCAGTATATACATTAGCTAGCGTTCAAGCATTCGGTGCTTCTGTAATGATGGGTGCTCCAAATACAGGTTTATTGAAGCAACAAAACTTTGGAGATTTCAAACCTGAGTCTTTAAGCACATATGAAGTTGGTTACAAGTCTTTAATTGCTAAGAGATTAATGGTTGATTTCTACGCTTATGCTGGTAACTACAAAAACTTTATTAGTGGTGTAACAGTATTACAATCTAGAACAGCTGCACAATCAGTATATGATTTATTAGATGCAAACAAGCGTCTTGGATATAGTATCTCAACAAATGCAGATGCTGATGTATCTAGTTCAGGTTGGGGTTTATCTTTAGATTACTTATTGCCTCGTAATTTTACTGTAAATGCGAGTGTGTCTTCTGACGAAATCGGTAATTTACCTAATGGCTTTATTTCTTACTTCAATACTCCAAAAATGAGAGTTAATGTTGGATTAAATAACAGCGGTTTCTTATTAAAGAACAGATTAGGTTTTGGTGCTAGCATGCACTACCAAGATGGATTTATGTACGAGGGTACATTTGGTGTAGGTGCGGTTTCTGCTTACAATACTGTAGATGCTGTATTGACTTACAAAGTGCCATCTATCA
>JBJOIU010000074.1:0-8975 GCA_046046935.1 Bacteroidota bacterium | reverse complement strand
AAAGAACCATCTTCATTAAATCTAGGTGCAGTGAAAATAATATCATAAGCCTGCCAATTGCCAGAAGGACGACTTGCATTGACCAATGGAATATGTTGTTTATATACAGCCGCCGCTTGTCCGTTTACATAGGTTGGATTTTCGTATGAATCTAAAATTTGAATCTCATACAACTCCATTAAAAAAACACCGCTATTACCTCTTGATTGACCAGCACCTTTTACTACACTTGGTGTTCTAAATTCAACATGCAATTGACAATCGCCAAATGACTGATTCGTTACGATATCACCAGCACCTTTCACATCAGTTAAAGCGCCATCTGCTTCCATTACCCAGCCAATTTTTTTACCATTTCTACCATGAAAAGCACTTAGATCTTTTCCATTATATAAAACAACCGCATCGGATGGAGGTTCTGAAATAAAATTTCCTGGCATAACTGCTTTTGGAACAGGAGACCAAATTTCAGACAAGGAAGCTTCATAAGCTATACTATCTTGTCTGGATTTAAATTTTGCTTGTGCATTTAAGGTTCCAGATACAAGCACGAATAGAGCAAGGCAAATCGTCATTTTTTTCATAGCAAGCTTTTTATAAATTTAAAGAGAATTTTTCGGTTTTCCTTTTATTAGACCTCTGCATTTTGGAGAACCACATTGGCATTCAAAAGGCTCCATGGTATGATCCAAGAAATGAGCATAATCCAAGGTTAACTCTTCCCCTTTTTGAATAGCCCTATTGGTGAGTACATTCAAGCCATGGTATTCACAATTGGCATCACAAGAGTGATTTTGAGGAGACCATTCTTCTGGTCGTAGATCCCAAAGTATATAGGTGTCCTTACTTATTGGGTAAGCGTATCTTCTGAAATTTAATTTTTCTCTCTCATCCCAGTTTTCGTCCACATATTTTTTAGTAACAATTCTTTGGGATCTTTCTTCTCCTTTAAATAGTAATGTGTTTTGAGGCAAATCATATTTTGCATAAATACCATAACCGGAGATGGAGTTGCCCTTAATACTAAATAGCTTTTGTTTTCTTTGATGTCTTGCTATTCCTTCAATTATGATATGCTCTAAAAATCCTTTTTTACCTATGCCATCATGCATTAAAATATAATCTGCAGAACCTTCATATCCTTCGGCGTAAAAAACAGAACAAGTGAAATTAATTTCTAGAAAAAATATTTCACCTTTATCGTTCATTCTAAAATCCATTCTTGCGTAACCCACTCCATTAAAAGATAAAAAGACCTGCTCTGCAATTGATTGCAATTGTGCTGCTAAGTCGGCATCATCCACACCTATATTGGCGTTAGGATGTAATTCTGAAGTTTTTAATGCATAAGTTTTAAAAGCAAATCCTTCTGGAAAAATATATTCCACTGGCTTAAAACTGGTACAAGTTCTACCATCTTCGTTGCCGCAAACTAATACGGTGAATTCTCGTCCATCAATATATTCTTCTACCAAAGCGCTTCCAAATTCATCTACAATAGCACGCACTTTTTTCTTTAAATCCTCTAGGTTATTTGCTTTGGATTGCTCATCTACGCCAAGGCTATCACCTGCTTTAGCAGGCTTTACAAATAAAGGGAATTGCAAATTGCCTGGTAAACTTTCTATTTCTTCATAGTGCTCAATAACAGCGTGTGCAGGTGTTTTTACCGATTCACAAAATGCCAAGTATTTCATAATAGCTTTTGTTGGATCGTATAAATTAGCACTAGGACCTGTATAAGGAAGTTCTAATAAATCTAAACTAGTAATGACATCTATAGAGGGTACTTTCCACTCTAAGTAACCTTCACAAAGATTTATATAGATATCATAGTTTTTTTCTTTTAACTGCTTTAACTGATGATAGGTACTAAGTTTATTTAAAAAAATATGATCAATGCTTGCCTCAGGCATGATCACACTTAAATCACGCTTAGGATCATAGTATTGATAATCTACCCCAGAAGTTGAATAGTCTGGTTGTAGTACAGCAATTTTTAAATTAGCAAAGCTTGAGGGATTATTTAATTGAGGGATGTAGCGCATAGTTTAATTTTTTCTTCTAGCAAATGCATCATTAATAATATGTATAACTAATTCTGCAAAACTTTGGTTGGCGTATTTTAAAATAGCACCAATAGAAGTAAAATTCTCATCTTCACTAATGCCACATTGTGCATTTACTTCAAGTACATGCGGTTGACCTGTATGTTTGTCTACTCTTACATCTACTCTTGTGTAACCAGTTCCATTCACTGCTGCATAGGCTTCCCAAGATACTTTTTGAATATCCATTTGAATAGAAGGATCCCCTAATTGGTATTCATAAAAATTTTCTTCTGATGGCATTGGGCTTTCTTCTTCATAAATTTCCCATAACCTATCAAAAGATAAAAACTTTTCTTGCTCAGGAAGAGATGCGTGAAATACTCTTTCTACTGGAGGGTAAATTTTAGCAAATTCTGGTTGATGGTGCGAGCCAACAATCATTACCGTGTATTCGGGACCTTCAATAAAAGATTCTGCAATAATACCATCTGACGCCAAGTTCCATCCTCTGTAGCCTTCAAACATTTTATCTAACTGTATGGTTAATGCACTAGTATCGTTCACTACATTTTTAACACCCACTCCCAAACTTCCTCCTGATACAGCTGGCTTTACAATTAAAGGCTTGCCTAATTTTTCCAACACCTCATCGGCATTATAATTTTTATCTTTAATAGCAGCCCATTTAGGTGTAGGAACACCTGCTTGTTCAAATGCTATTTTCATAGGAATTTTAGAAGTGGTGATTTCGTAAAAATAATCTGTAGCGCCTGTGTAAATTAATTTTTTTGCTTCTAATGCTTTGATTACTGAAACTCCAGGCGCGCCATTAATTTCGTCTCCATCACATAAATTTAAAACAACTGGAAAAAAAAGTCCTTTGTCTCTTTCGCCAGCAATTTCTTGAATGATCTTTTTATAATTATCTATTGTAACGGGCTGCCATTGCCAAGGAATATCTAATGAAGTAAAAACATTTGTATACTCTGCAATGCTTTGACTAAAATCATAGTAATAAGCCAAATTGGGATCTGGATTATTGATTGATGGTGCCAATACCCAAACCTTTAAATGTCCAATTGGAACAAAGGGATAAAATAAATTTCGAAGAGCGCTCAATGCAGTATTAAAGGGTTGGTTATAGTTGCTATGAAGTTATAAAATATATACGAATAGATTCTATAATAGACCCTATTTTATTAGGGGCAAAAAACTTGTTTTTTATAGCCATTAATATAAAGGAGATCCATAAAAAATCGCATTCGGGTATTATATAGTTGTTTTAGGATAAGCTTTATAAATCAATAATATGTACCAACAAGTTATTATATGTGATCAACAAAAACTATATGCTTTAGGCAGCTGTAATATCATAAAGGAGCAATCTATGTTTGAATCTTATCATTTAATCCAAGAGCTTAAAGAGATAGAGCGTTGGATCATTGAAGGATCTAAATGTCTGCTCATCATAGATAGCTCATTATTAAACTTTAGTGATAGTGCTTGCTTGACTTTTTTCAAAAGACTTCAAGAGGAACATCCAATAATGGTCATAATGAACGAAGAAGATGATCTACAGCTGTTTAGATTAATTGACGCTGGAGTTTCGGTGATGGTGAATAGGACAGTATCTGAAATTGAATATGTAAAAGCAATGGATATGGCTTCCAAGCGTAAAATTTTCTTTTGTAATCAATTGGCAGAAAGAGTCTATAATCTTGTATATCAAGTAGATAAGATAAAGCAAGTGGAGGAAGTACATGCTTTAAACACCTATGACAAGTATATACTCATAAGGGTTTGCGAGGAAGCGTCTAGCAAGCAAATTGCGCAAGAATTATATTGTAGCAAAAGAACCGTCGAAGGTCATAGAACAAGACTCATGCAAAAATTTGGGGTAACAAATGTGGCAGGCTTGGTGAAAATAGCCTTACTCACCAAGCTCTACCAGCATTATTTGTCCAATCCTGGACTATATGATTTAACTGCATGCGCTAAGACATCTGCTTTATAAAAGTGAATTGTCTTAAAATGGCCATCTATATAGTTTTGTGCTTGGTCAGTAAAATGTTCATCAGCTGCAAATCTTGATTGACCACCAGTTATAATGGTCTTAGCCTCTAATTTTTTGCCAAAGCTTACTGCTGCAATAAAGCTATTGCCTGAGAAGCCATATCTTTTTTTAGTTCCTTCAACTCTTTTACTTTCAAAAGCAGGTAATTGCCCCCATTTAGAAGATGTTTGAGCAACGGGTAAACTATTGGCATTATCATCAAAAGAAGATCCTGGGTTAACTCTTTGATATCTATTGATTTCTCCCCAAGGAATTTCCCAGGTCCCGTAAGTTTTTTCTAATTGAGTTAATGTTGCATCTAATAGCGCTAATTTTTTTTCATTAGATACTTCGTTAAGCATTCTTTTATATTTAGTAACAATCTGTGTACCTTCTTCTTCTGTAGCAGGAGGAGGAATTTGTGCAGCCCATTGTGTTGCCCACTCTATAGCGATACTAGTAGCTACTGAATGTATCGCTGCATTTTTATCCCAATTGTATAAATAATCAATTGCTTTTGCTTGCGTAGGCGTTAGTGTAATGGTTTTGGAATACGCTAAAAAAGGAGCCAATAAAATATCAAATGCAGTTAAGTGTTTGTCATATCCTAATTGGATTAGTTCATCCAAACTAATTTTATCTATACTACTAAGCAATCTTACAGCATTTAAGCCTCTTCCATTTTCTCCATCTGGTGCCATATATGCAGGATAGTCTTTTGCATTAGGGCTATATCCTCCTGCAACATTAAAAGGTGTTGCATTACAATTTTGTAACCAACCATTGACTGGATTAATACTTTGTACAATTTCTTCTAAACCGTGAAAATCTTGCCAGTCAGTTGCTTTAATACTTCCATCTACTGGCTTCGTGAAATCGTATCCTGGATTTCTCTTTGGCATAAAATTACCATGCCAATAAGCAATATTTCCTTGTGCATCTGCATACACTGTATTGTTGCTGTTATTAGATAAAAGGGCTAATGCTTTTTTATAGTCTGTTAAATTCTTTGCTTTGGTTCTTATCCAACATTCAATCAATGCATCTCTGGATCTATTATTTTCTTGTAAGCTTAACCATTTATTGTTTTTGCTTGCCATCACAGGTCCATGAAGTGTAGCATATGTTTCAAATACTTTTGTTTTTACAATACCGCCTTCTGCATACTTTAATTGAATATTTCTAATTTGAATTTTTTTATCTTCTTTTTCAAATTCATAATACAATGCCCCGTCTTTCTTTTTTATTTTTTCTTCATATACATCTGCAACATCTGCATAGCTACTAGTATGCATCCATCCACAATGCTCATTAAAGCCTTGATAAATAAACATCTGACCCCATGTTACAGCGCCGTAGACATTTAATCCTTCTTCGCTATTCATATGCATTTCGGATCTAAAATAAAAAGGCACATGTGGGTTAATGTATAACATTGCATTACCATTTTTACTATGCTTTGGAGCAATCGCAAATCCATTAGATCCTTTAAGAGTCTTCTCTTCCATTTCAAAACTTACATTATTGTCAATTGCTGCTAACTCTTTATTTGTAGCGCCATAAAATTGCGCAACATCTGTAGCACGAATGCTAGCAGATCTTGTTGGGGAAACGCTTCCATCAGTCCACATTAAATGATACCATGGTTTAAACTGCTTGATCACTTTAGGTTGCACTTCTGGATGCTTACTTAAATAATAATTAATACCATCGGCGTGCGCTATTAATAAAGTCTTAAGCCAAATTGGGCTATTATTAAAATCTTTCACTGCTGCTGCGCTATCCTGAATTAATTGCATCATTAAGTCGTCATAAATCATTTTAGGACCATCTAATTCGGCAAGTCGTCCCAGCATCTCTAAAAAATTCTTCTCCATCTGCGGAAAATTTTCTTCGCATTGTGCATACATTAATCCAAAGACTGCATCTGCGTCTGTCTTTCCATAGATATGCGGTATGCCCCATTCGTCTCTAATAATTTTTGTTTGCTTTGCATGGTTATTCCATCTAGTTTTTTCAGTAGTAGATGGCCCTTGAGCAAAAACAGCATTTATAAAAATAAATGCTGTTAATACTATAATGGATATTTTTTTATTCATATTAGATATTCCAAGTTTTAATTCTTTCTAAATCTACTTTCGCAGCTTCTAATGGAGTTATTTTTTGATATGACTCTTGCTCAATAATAAAATGATGTGATCCACCAATTTCTTTTGCTAATAAACTTACAGCTTTTGGATCTACAACCCCATCGCCCAATGTGGTACTTTCATATCCATCATTCATTTCACCTTTCTCTACTTTAATTTCATCTTTAACATGTAAAGAAGCGAAACGACCAGGATATTTCTTAATCCACTCTGCGCCCCTTGCGCCAGCACCATACATATTTCCAAAATCTAATTGTTGCATTACTTTATCTGGATCTGTATGTTTTAAAATTAGATCGTAAATAATTTCTCCATTCACTTTTTCTGTAAATTCAAAATTGTGATTATGATAACCAAATTTCATTCCATGGGTTTTACATAAGTCGCCACATTTATTGAATTGTTCTAATTGTTTCATTAAGCCATCATAAGAGCTTCTTGCTTTTTCGTCCATCCACGGGCTAATTACATATTCTTGACCCATGGTGGCAGCATCTGCAACTGTCTTTTTCCATAAGTCTGTAAAATCGTTTTTTGCTGTATCAAAATGTGATGGGTTCATTACGGTATGTCCGCTAGGCATACTTATACCCAAGCCATCTAATACTTTTTTAAATTCTTTAGCAGGATATCCATAAAACTTTCCGTTAACATAGTTTGCATGCTCGACATTAGTATATCCCATTTTTGACAATGCCGTTAATGTACCTAATGGGTTCTTATACATATCCTCTCTTACAGAGTATAACTGTATTCCAATGAGCATTTTTTTCTTTGCAATGATGTTTTCTTTTGACCAAAGTACTTTTGGTTGTAGGCTTACACCTGCAATAGCAATACCAACATTTTGAAGGAATTTTCTTCTTGAATTTTGCATAACAATCGTTTTAGTACTTAAACTTACTAAATAATCATTAAACCATAGCTGAGCAATAAGGTCTAATATTTAGCCGTTCATCCAAAAGAATAAGGCTTGGAGCACATTTTTGACTAAAACAATCAACATAATTTTATCTTTACGAACCAAATCGTATTAACAAGGCATGAAAAATATCAAAATATTCGTTGGATTATTTGTAACTATCTTATTATCAAGTAGTTATATTGCAAAAGCGCAAAATGTAACTATTGAGGGAACTATTATGGATAGCT
Organism: Bacteroidota bacterium; assembly: GCA_046046935.1. Classification (GTDB taxonomy): domain Bacteria; phylum Bacteroidota; class Bacteroidia; order Chitinophagales; family Chitinophagaceae; genus Sediminibacterium. The sequence goes on along the minus strand of JBJOIU010000074.1, from coordinate 1,569 downwards.
CCATTAAAAAGCCTTTGAACTACGCTACTATCTCTTTGGCCAATGCCAAAGATTCTTCTTTAATTAGTTTCACAAGAGCGAACGATGCAGGTTTCTTTCAATTAAAAAATGTACCTGCAGGTAAATTCCTAATCTCAATCTCTTATGTAGGGTATCAATTTACTTGGATAGCTGTTAAAGCGGGCGGCACTCCTGTTTTATCATTAGGTAATATCTATTTACAAAACACAGCTACCATGTCTGATGTAACTGTTACGGCAAGACGACCTCCTGTGGTAATAAATGGGGACTCTATAGAATTTAATTCGGAGAATTTTAAAACTCAGCCCAATGCAGTAGTGGAAGATATGTTAAAGAAAATGCCAGGTATCGAAGTAGATAAAGCAGGCGCCATTACAGTAAATGGAAAATCAGTAAGCAAGGTATATGTTAACGGCAAAGAATTTTTTACTGGCGATCCTAAAATGGCTACCAGAAATTTAGCAGCAGATGCGGTAGATAAAATTCAGATTTACGATCGTAAATCTGATCAAGCGATGTTTACGGGTATTGATGACGGCAATGAAGAAACGGCTATCAATATAAAGACCAAGAAAGATCGTAAGCAATCTACATTTGGTAAGGTAGGTTCTGGTTTTGGAACTCCTGGAAGATTTGATGGACAGGGAAATGTAAATAGAATTAATAATGACGAACAATATTCTGTTATTGCTACAGCCAATAATGTAAATAAGCAAAACTTCTCGATGGGAGATTTTGGAAATTTTTCTGGAGGCGGTGGAAGAGGTGGTGGTGGGGTTACTATTAATTTTTCTGGTGGAGATGGCGGAACAGATGCCAATTCTAGAGGTGTTGCAGAAACTTTTTCTTTAGGGGCTAATTACTCCAATTTATTGAATGATAAAAAAATGGACTTTAATGCCAATGCTAACGGAAGTGATGTTTCAAGATACAATACGAGCAATTCATTTACGCAGAATTTAATTCCAGGAAACAATTTCAATAGAACTAGTAATTCGGTGTCTGATTCTAGAAATCAACAACAAAGATTTAATGCTACTATAGATAATAAGGTTTCTGAAACTTTCTCTTTTAAGTATACGCCAAGTGTTTCTGTTCAGCATAATACTTCTAATAGTGAATCAACTACTAGTACTTTTTTGCCAGATGGTACACCAACTAACGGAACAATTACTAATGCTTCTAATGTAACAGACGCTACAAATATTTCTAACAGTTTGTTATTAAGAAAAAGATTTGCTAAGAAAGGAAGAACTATTTCTTCTACTATTACACAGGGATATAATGAATCTCTGTCTAATGGATATCAATATACTGACCAGCTTTTTTACAATTTTGGTATATTAACTAAAGACTCCATTTTGGATCAACAAAATAAGCGTAAAAACCTAACACAGTCTTACTCTGCAAATATTGTCTATACGGAGCCAATCACTAAAAAATCTTTATTAGAGTTTAATGCGTATTTAAATCAGAATAATAGCGCTACTAGCAGAAAAGTTTTTGATAAAAATGTAGGTAATAATCAATACGATTTATTGAATAATA
>JBJOIU010000073.1:0-9106 GCA_046046935.1 Bacteroidota bacterium | reverse complement strand
AAATGTTACCAGGTATGACCGTGATTGTACCTTGTGATTATAATCAAACCAAAGCTGCAACAAAAGCAGTAGCTTCTTATCATGGACCAGTATACTTAAGATTTGGAAGACCAAAATGGCCCAACTTTACTAAAGAAGATGGATCAGATTTTGTAATTGGAAAAGCACAAGTATTAGCAGAAGGTAAAGATGTAAGTATCATTGCATGCGGACATTTGGTATGGAAAGCAATTGAAGCAGCGAAGCAATTAGAAGCAGAAGGCATTAGCGTAGAAGTCATCAACTTGCATACTATTAAGCCATTAGACGAAGCAGCAATTATAAAGAGCTTGCAAAAAACAGGTTGTGTAGTAACTGCAGAAGAACATAATATCATTGGTGGTATGGGAGATGTGGTTGCACAAGTGGCTGCAAAAAATTGTCCAGTACCTCAAGAATATATAGGCACCAAAGATACTTTTGGCGAGAGCGGAACACCTAACCAATTATTAACCAAGTATGGTTTGGATGCAGTAAATATTGTTGAAGCTGCGAAGAAAGTTATTGCAAGGAAGAAGTAATTATTATACTTTTGTGTTAATGAACCGCACCAAGGATAGTATCCTCGGTCTGACGCCTCTTGATTGAGGCGTTTCTTTTTTAAGGCGCTAATCTCACACGTACCCAATGCCCATCGGCGTGTAAACTATATTGAATGCGATCGTGTAAACGAGAACTACGTCCTTGCCAAAATTCCATTTCTATAGGCTTAATAATATATCCACCCCAATGTGGTGGTAAAGGAATTTCTCCTTCTTTGAACTTCTCTGTATTTTCTGCAACAATCTCTTCTAAGAAAGCGCGGTCTGGTATAATTCTGCTTTGTGGAGAAGACCATGCACCAATCTGACTTTCTTTAGGTCTTGATTTAAAATAAGTCTCACTATCTGCTGCACTAATTTTTTCAATGGTGCCAGTAATACGCACTTGGCGCTCTAATTCTTTCCAGAAAAAATTCATTGCCACATTTGGATGCGATTCAATATGCTGTCCTTTTGCACTTTCATAGTTAGTGAAGAAAATAAAACCATCAGGTGTATAGCCTTTTAATAAAACCACACGAGCACTTGGAACACCACTCGCTTTTATAGTTGATAAAACAAAAGCGTTTACTTCATCAATATTACTAGCAATGGCTTCTTCCCACCATCTCTCAAACTGATCCATCGGTAAAGCACCACAGGTGGCTTCTTCTAAAGATGCTAATTGATAATCTTTTCTGATGCTTGCAATATCTCTGTTCATAAAACTAGTCTTTAGTTATGTAAATAATATTCACCACACTCAACAATAATAACATTCCCACTAATTGATGTAATTGTGCTAACCATTCAAAGCCAGCCCAAACACCAGGTATAATTTGCGCACTGCTTAGTACAGTGAAAATACCTAAAGCAACTTGGAACAATACAAAGGTTAATGGCATTCTACGCATTAAATTCCAGAACGCATTTCCGTTGATGCGAAATAATTTAAAACTATACCAAACAATCAATACTAATAATAGATAAGCCAAACCTCTATGAATAAAATGAATCCAAATAGTGTTATTGATTGCATTCAATAAAAAGGAATCATTACTGGTTAACCCAGTTGGGATCCACTGGCCATTGATGGTAGGCCATGTTGCTGCTACATTGGCTGCTTTATGTCCAGCCATTAAAGCACCATAAATTAATTGAAAAAACAATACTACTAAAATGACCCAGCTAAATAATTTTATAGAATGAAGGTGTTTTAAAAATCTTTGGTCTTTATAAGCATCTTGTAAACTTGGTTGCTTTTTTAAGGTTGTTACTTTTAGGGATAAAGCAAACCAATAAGTATAGGCGAGTAATCCCAACGCAAAAATAAAGTGCAATGCCAATCTTGTTGGTTTAACATATACTGCGTCTCCTTCTAATCCACTTGCTACCATGATCCAACCAATGGCTCCTTGTAAAGCGCCTAATAAAAAAAGCACTACTAAGGGCTGAATCATTTTGGGTTGAAAATATTTTTTCACTAAAAAATAAATAAATCCAATCGCAAAAACCAAGCCAATTGTTCTAGCCCATAAACGATGAAACCATTCCCAGAAAAATATGAACTTAAAATTATCTATGGTAAAATCAAAATTGAGTAATTGAAATTGCGGGGTGGTTTTATATTTAGCAAACAATGCTTGCCAAGCTGCATCACCCATTGGAGGCAAAGCTCCTGTTACCACGTCCCACTCTGTAATAGACAAACCACTACCGGTTAATCTGGTAATACCGCCTAATGCAATTTGAATAATGGTCATTCCTACACCCAATAATAACCAGTTGGCAACGGCCCTTGATTTATAGTCTTCTGTATGCATGTAAAAGGTCTAAATATTGATAGCACAAAGGTACTAACTAATCAGATTGATTTTGGTTTGTGCCAAAGAAACAAGAAATTTACATCGTGTTATTAAACGCTTACCAAGATAAACTGATTGAAGCCGGCTGCGATGAAGCTGGGCGTGGTTGCTATGCTGGACCAGTATTTGCAGCCGCCGTAATTTTACCCAAAGACTTTCATCACCCACTCATTAATGATAGTAAAAAATTAAGTGAAGCACAAAGAGCTTTTTTAGCACCTATTATTAAAGAAGCGGCCATTGCTTGGGCTATAGGATCTCAAAGTCCAGAAGAAATTGATCAGATCAATATTTTAAAAGCCAGTATTAAAAGCATGCATTTGGCATTAGATCAATTAAAGAAAAAACCAGGCTTTATTGCTGTGGATGGAAACAGATTTTATCCTTATAAAAAAGTACCACATCAAACTATCATAAAGGGCGATGGGCAATATGCGCATATTGCCGCTGCCAGTATCCTCGCCAAAACGGCACGTGATACTTATATGATGGAATTGCACAAGCAGTACCCACAATATGGTTGGGATAAAAATAAAGGATACGGCACCGCCGCGCACCGCGCTGCCATCGCCCTTCATGGCCTCTGCGAGCATCATCGCAAAAGCTTTAAGATTCTTCCAGATCAGCCAACTCTTTTATAAATACAATAATTGAGTATAAATACTTAATTATCATCTACTTGTAATTTATACATTGCACTATACGAGTATATGAATAAACAGCATCATAATAGTTTCAGATGGTATATACCAAAAGTATATACCTTTGTAAAAATCTTTACCATGAAAAGTTTATCCTTAAAGCTTGATGAAAAAGTATTTGATGATACTGAAGAAATCACCAAAGAATTGAAAATTGCAAGAAATAGATATATCAATGATGCATTGGAATTATACAATAAATTCAATCAAAGATTATTACTTGAAAAACAAATAAAAAAAGAGATAGAAGAATGTAGAGAAAGTTCAATGGAAGTAATGCGTGATTGGGAAGATGCAGACAATGAATTTGATGCAAAATTTAATCCATAAATATAACCTCATCGAAAAGATACTTCAATATGATATTTGGTTGGCGGATTTAAATCCTGCAAGAGGACCTATACCTGGTAAAATAAGACCAGTTGTAATTGTACAAAGTAATCTTTATAACAATGAGTCTGACACAACTATTGTATGTCCAATTACTACAAATATAGTAGAAGGAATAAATTATTTAAGAGTTGCCTTAATAAAGGAACAGGTGGATAAGCAGAGTGCTATTCTTTTAGATCAATTAAGAACAATTGAAAATAGAAAGTTGATCAAGAAATTAAGTAGACTTAATTACGATCAAATAAAGAAGATGAAAAGAAATTTGCAAATTATTTTAGATCTCTAAGTTACAAACTAATACTCCCATTCTCCCAAGCCCTGACGAATTAGCGTTAATTCATCTGTGGTACAATCCACTACTGTACTTGGTATCATACCGCCAATACCACCATCCACCACCATGTCCACTAAATGCCCCCAGTGTTCTTGAATAATTTCTGGATCGGTATAATCTTCTACCATCTCTCCCGGGAAACTTGCAGATAAAATGGGATGACCCAAGGTTTCAATAATACCTAATGCAATTTTATTATTGGGAATACGAAGTCCAATGGTCTTCTTTTTATTTTGTAAAATTTTCGGCACTTCTTTACTTGCTGGTAAAATAAAAGTGTATGGTCCAGGCAATAATTTTTTCATGATACGGTACAAACTATTATCAATTGCCTTCGCATAGCTACTCAAATTGCTTAGATCAGCGCAGATAAAACTTAATTGTGCTTTTTCTGGTGCTACTTTTTTTATTGCACAAATTTTCTCAATTGCTTCTGGATGAAAAATATCACAACCCAGTCCATAGATGGTATCAGTGGGATACGCGATCACACCGCCTTTCTCTAAACAATCTTTTACCATAGAGAGTTGTCTAGCTTGCGGATTATCTGGATGAATACTAATTAGCATAAAAACTTTACTACAAAAGTACCCCTTTTTATTACAAAGCACTTGTATTAATTTAAAGCAAAAACACCCCCATGTTTAGTATCATTTATCTAGAAGAAAAAGTATTAACACGCAATGCATTTAGGTTGGAGATTGAAAAACAAGATGAGTGTAAAGTATTGTATAGTAGTGGAAGTATTGAAGATTTCTGCAGGTATATTGTAGAAGAATCAAGACATCCAGATCTTTGTATTATTGCAGATACCTACAATTACAAAGAGATTATTAAAGTCATCAAAGCCATTAAATCTAAAAGCAATCACACTTATATCTTGCTCAAATCAGATGCAAAATTTATGAAAGCCATTTGTTATTTAATGCGCAATGGATTAAATGGAATTTTCTTTACAGACGAACCCATGATTGATTTAAAACAAATGGTGCGTACTAAAACCAAATTTCATTTATCGGCTGATAAAAGCAAACTCATTACCAATAATATTATTAGAGAAATACAAGTAAAAGAATTACATTATAATTATAAACCACTCACTAATAATGAAATTCAATTTGTACAAGAATGCACTAAAGACTTAAGCTATGAAGAAATTGCTGCTAGCTTACAAAAGAGTGTGAACACCATCTACGGTTATAGAGATAGGGTATTTAAGAAATTGCAGGTAAAACAAAGGACCGCCATGGTAATGACGGCCCTTAAGCAAAATTATATTGATTTATGAGTCCTAAAGAGACTCATAACTGAACTATTTAATCTCCCAAACTTCTTTACCGCGAATTAATTTGTCTAAATCACCAGGGCCTTTGCTTGCAATAACTTCTTCAATTTGCAAAGCCATCATGTCTTCGTAACAAGGTCGATCTGCTGAATAGAAAACACCAAATGGACGAGGGAAAATTGCACCTTCTTCATTAGGGTTATCAAATAAGCGTGTTAATATTTGTGCTTTGTAAAAATCTTTTTCGTCGTGGATCCACATATCATCCGCACTATACTTCTCTCCTAGTGTAACCACTTCAGGTCGCATACCATCAATACGCACCCCGAACTCATTGTTCGCACCAAATACCAATGGCTTTCCTTGCTCTACAAATAAAGCATGCAAAGGCTTGGTAGATTTTTCAGTAAATATTTCAAAAGCGCCATCGTTAAAGATGTTACAGTTTTGATAGATCTCTACAAAACTAGTGCCCTTATGTTTTTCAGCTCTTGTTAAAATAGCTTGTAAATGTTTAGGATCACGATCCATACTTCTTGCAACAAAACTTGCATCAGCACCCATTGCTAAAGCAGCAGGATTAAATGGATGATCAATACTTCCCATTGGTGTACTCTTCGTTACTTTATTCACTTCAGAAGTAGGAGAATATTGACCCTTTGTTAAACCGTAAATCTGATTATTGAACACCAAAAAATTTACATTAAAATTTCTTCTGATCATATGAATGGTATGGTTACCACCAATACTCAAAGCGTCCCCATCACCTGCCACAATCCAAACACTTAATTCAGGACGAGAAGCTTTCAAACCACTCGCAATAGTAGTAGCTCTACCATGGATAGAGTGCATACCATAAGTATTCATATAATAAGGGAAACGACTACTACATCCAATACCGCTAATGATTACTATATCTTCTTTAGGCACGCCAATAGTTGGCATTACTTTTTGTACCTGCGCCAAGATAGAATAGTCCCCGCAACCAGGGCACCAACGCACTTCCTGATCGGTAGCAAAATCTTTTGCGGTTAAAGCTGCAACGGTTTCTTGTATAGATTCAGTAGACATAGTTCTGTATTAGAGCACAAAATTACGAAAATAAGGGGGTTATTTCACCTTTCTACCCTTCCAAGTATAGGTTTTTATTTGGCCAAAAAGACCTGCTACTATATTGTACACTATATGAATAGGCTGATAAAGCGGAAAATAACGCAGCTCTTCTTTCTTGTGGAAGAATTGAGCTACAGGATCCAAGAAAAACAACTCAAAAAATGTTTTAAAAGCTAGTGAGATAATCAGACTTTTAAAATTGCCCATTAAGCACATTAATAAAAAACTAAGGTTAAACAAATACACCAATAACAAGACCCAAAAAATAGAACGGTCATCATAGTATCTTGCTTTGCTTGACCATCTAATTCTTTGCATAATAAATTGTCTCCAAGTTGGCATGGCATCTGTTAACACAATAGCATCAGGATGAAATAAATAACCAATAGGCTTAACCAAGGTTTCTTTCATCTTATGCATTAAGAACATATCGTCACCACTTGCAATATGGTCTACACCTTGATAACCACCCACTGCAATAAAAGCTGCTTTCTCAAAAGCAAGATTCGCACCATTACTCATGCTGTGTTTACCCGCACCCACTGATGCTGCTGTAATACCTTGTAATGCTAAGAAATCCAGTATTTGAAATTGATTTAAAATGCCAGCAGTTTTAATAAACATCACAGGAGCAGCCACAAAAACAGGTTGCTCTTTAATGATATAAGCATTGTATAAAGACAACCATCTAGAAGGCACTTTACAATCTGCATCTGTGGTAATAATCCAATCTCCTTTCGCATGCGAAACTGCTTTTTCAATAGCTTTCTTTTTAAAAGCAGTTAATTCATGTGGTTTAAAATAATCAGCAAGCTTTAATAAATGCACATTGGCATGTTGCTGATGCAAGGACTCCACAATAAAAGCGGTATCATCTTCAGAAAAGTCGTCTATCACAATAATTTCAAAAGCATCCTTTGGATAATCCTGTGCTAAAATGGAATCCACACAGGCTTTAATATTTGCGGCTTCATTTCTTGCAGGTATCACAATGGAGAATTTGGTAGGTGCCGCTTGAATATCAGAAGGCTTGAAAACAGTCAGTTTACTATACCAAAACCTATACGCCATCAACAATACTGCGTAAAGGATAGTCAATATAGCCACTAAGTAATCAAGCATTTGAATCATAGGCCAAAGTTACTAGGAAATTTTAGTGGATTTGTATAAATTGTAGGGATAAATAAAATGAATTCCATTGGAGAAGAAAAAAGTATTTGTAAGTGGCTGTTTCGATTTGTTACATAGCGGCCATATAGCATTTTTAGAATCAGCAGCGCAACATGGCGACTTATATGTATCAATAGGATCAGATGCAACAATAAAAGAATTAAAAGGCAGGTACCCTATCATTACACAACAAGAAAGGAGATATATGATTCAAGCACTTAAATGTGTTAAAGAATGTAGAATCAATACCGGATCTGGCATGCTTGATTATGAAAATGAATTAAAAGATATTCAGCCAGATATTTTTGTAGTGAATGAAGATGGAAATACCCCTAGTAAGGAAGCATTGTGTATTGCTAATGGTATCGAATATAAAGTACTTGAAAGAATTCCAACAGAGGGCTTGCCTGCTAGATCCACAACAAGTTTAAGAACCAATTCAATCATACCTTTTAGATTAGACTTAGCAGGTGGTTGGTTAGATCAGCCCTATGTAAACAAGCATCATCCTGGACCTGTATTAACAATATCTATTGAGCCTACCATAGAATTCAACAATAGAAGTGGTATGAGCAGTAGTACAAGGAATAAAGCGATTGAACTTTGGAAATCTCAACTACCAGATGGTGATCCAATACAATTGAGTAAAGTTTTATTTAGTTATGAAAATCCTCCAGGAACAAAACAAGTTGCAGGATCACAAGACGCATTAGGAATTGTAATGCCTGCGCTAAATAAATTTGAATACTCAGATGAAAATTATTGGCCAAACAATTTTGAAACAATTGAAGATGAAGAGATACTAAGTTGGATTGAAAATATTTTACATTTAATTCCATTAGATCCAAGACATCAAGATTATGACGTCTTAGCGAATACAAAAATTACAAATGTTGGTGCAAAGTTATTAGCAGATGCTGCAATAGGTTGTTGGAAATCTATTCAGCAAAAGGATATAAAAACTTTTGGGAAATACTTTTTAGATTCATTTCATGCACAAATAGACATGTTCCCTAATATGGTAGATACTATTACTACTGAAATGATTGAAAAGTATAAAAATCAAGCCTATGGATATAAACTCTCTGGAGCAGGCGGAGGTGGTTATTTGATTTTAGTAAGTGACCAGCCCATTGAAAATGCTATCAAAATCAAAATTCGCAGAAGGTCCCTCAATTAGGTCCATTTTTAAGTAAAAATCCCCCTATTTTTTGGCAAAATCACCCAAAATCGTTGTAGCTTTGAATTAGTTGCATAACTAACTATATGTCAAACAACCAATTTAAAAGAGGGGAATTATACAGTGTCATCAATGGGATGGCCACTACCGCTGTTGCCCGCCGTCTTCAAAAGAACTTCCGTAATGCTGGATTGGAAATCACCATCGAGCAATGGTCCGTTTTGTATCATTTATGGAAAGAAGACAGCTTAAGTCAGCAAGAACTAGGTACAAGAACTTTTAGAGATAAGGCAAGCATTACTAGACTAATTGATAATCTTGAAAAATTAGGATTAGTAACAAGAGTTGCAAGTGCAAGTGATAGAAGAATCAATTTGGTTTGTTTAACAGATGCTGCAAGGCCATTACAAGAACAAACCTATCATTTAGCGAATCAAACAATGAACGAGGCTTTGCAAAATATTAGTAAAGAAGAAATTGAAGTAGTAAAAAATGTATTTCAAAG
>JBJOIU010000072.1:0-9131 GCA_046046935.1 Bacteroidota bacterium | reverse complement strand
GATTAAGTTATATAGAAGTTGAAGTTACAGGTCCGAATAGAGATTTGCATAGTGGGGTTTATGGTGGCGCAGTTGCGAACCCAATTACCATCTTATCAAAAATGATTGCTTCTTGTCATGATGAAAACAATCATATCACTATTCCAGGTTTTTATGATGATATCATTGAATCAACAGATGCTGAAAGAAAAAAAATGGCAGAAGCCCCATTTGATCTTAATGAATTTAAAACAGATTTAGGCATACAAGAAATATGGGGAGAGCATGGATATAGTACTAACGAGAGAACAGGTATCAGACCTACATTAGAAGTAAACGGTATTTGGGGTGGATATACAGGAGAAGGCGCAAAAACTGTATTGCCTTCAAAAGCTTTTGCTAAAATTTCTTGCAGACTAGTACCTAATCAATCTTCTACAAAAATTACCGAAAAGGTATTAGCCTATTTCAAGAAAATAGCTCCTCCAACAGTTACAGTAAATGCATTTGAACATCATGGTGGCGAACCTTATATTACACCAATTGATTCTCACGAATACCAAAGTGCTGCAAAAGCCATTGCTACCACATTTGGCAAAGAGCCCATACCAGTAAGAGGTGGAGGCAGTATCCCTATTTGTTCATTGTTTGAACAAGAGCTTGGATTGAAGATTGTTTTCATGGGATTTGGTTTAGATAGCGACAATTTACATAGCCCTAACGAAAAATACGATATCGTTAATTTCTACAAAGGCATCGAAACCATCCCTTATTTTCATCAATATTTTGCTGAGAAAAAATAAATCATGGAGTCAACTGTATCAAAAGTTAGATTGGATAAATATTTGTGGTCTATCCGTGTTTTTAAAACAAGATCACAAGCTACAGATGCTATTGACAGAGGCAGGGTTAAATTAAAAGGTGAAAATGTAAAAGCCTCCAGAAATGTAGTGATAGGAGATATCTACGAGTGTAAGACAGAGCATAAAATCTGGACCCTTAAAGTGGTTCAATTATTAGATGGAAGAGTAGCTTACGCAGAGGCAATAAAATATTATGAAGATTTAACGCCAGTAGAAGAATTAGAAAGAGTGAGATTGGTGGCTGCAAGTTTTCATACAGGCAAAAGATTAAGTAAGATTGGAAGACCAACCAAGAAAAACCGAAGAGATTTAGGTGAGTTTTTGGATTAACAATGTTTATTTTTGAATCATGAGGATAGATATACTTTCGGCAGTTCCAGAATTATTAAATAGCCCCTTTGAGCATAGCATTATGAAAAGAGCTCAGGAAAGAGGCTTGCTTGAAATCAAAGCACATTCTATGAGAAAATGGGCCATCAACAAACATGGTCAAATTGACGATTACCAATATGGTGGCGGTGCAGGAATGGTGATGATGTGCGAACCTCTAGCCAATGCTATTGACGAATTACAAGCTGCTCACGGAAAATACGACGAGATTATTTTTGTTACCCCAGATGGAAAAAGATTTGAACAAAAAGATGCCAATACCCTTTCCCTTAAAAAGAATATTTTAATTATTTGTGGTCATTATAAAGGTATTGATCAAAGAATCAGAGATTTATATGTCACTCAAGAAATTTCTATCGGCGATTATGTATTAAGTGGAGGTGAATTAGCTGCAGCAGTCATTATTGATGCAGTGGGAAGAATTATACCTGGGGTTTTAAATGATGAAACATCGGCTTTGACAGATTCCTTTCAAGACAATTTATTGGCTCCGCCAGTGTATTCAAGACCTGCTGAATTTAGAGGCTTAGAAGTTCCTCCTGTTTTATTGACGGGAGATCCTAAAAAAGTGGATGCATGGAGACAAGAACAAGCCCTAGAAAGAACAAAAACTAGAAGACCTGACCTTCTAAAATAGCCACTTATCAATAAATATAGCTAAATACACCAGATTAGGCCTATTTATGGGCTAGTTATCGGATATTTGCCATTCAATATTTTCTTCATGCGTAGTGTATTATTAGGCTTCTTCTTGTGTACTATTTTTACTTTGTCTTTGCAGGCTCAGAACATCACTGAGTATCAAAAACATTTCGAACTTCATATAACTCCAACCAATGCTCCAATTAAAATTGACGGAGTCTTAGACGAGCCAATATGGACTTCTGCAAATCAAGCCAAGGATTTTCATAAAAAATTTCCCAACGATATCGGAGAACCAAAAAGTAAAACGGAAGTACGATTTACTTATGATGACAAGAATATCTATTTCGGATTTACTGTGTATGATAGTGGTGCTGCCATTAGTCAAAGTTTAAAAAGAGATATTGGCCACGATGGTGGAGATGGTGTTGGAGTAATGATAGATCCATTGAATCAAAAGACCAATGGATTTTTCTTCGTAGTGAGCGCATTGAATGTGCAATCAGAAGATCAATTAAATAATAGTTTTCAAGACAAACCAAGCTGGAGCTGGGATACAAAATGGTTTTCTGCTACAAAAGATTATGGTACTTATTGGGTAGCTGAAATTGCAATTCCTTTAAAGTCTTTAAGGTTTGATCCTAATCAAAAATACTGGGGAATTAATTTTTTAAGAATCGACGCAAAACATAATGAATATAGCCCTTGGACCAAAGTGCCTGTCAACTTTAAATCTTACGATTTAGGTTATACTGGTGTGATGCATTTCCCTTCCAGTCCCCCAAAAAACTCTAGTAATATTATTTTCCAACCCTATATAACAGGTAATGCAAATGAAGACAGAGAAAATGGCCAAAATATTCAAGCTGCTGGTACCACAGGATTTGATGCTAAAGTAGCATTGAATTCTTCATTGAATTTAGACTTGACGGTGAATCCGGATTTTTCTCAGGTAGACGTGGATCAACAAGTAACCAATCTTACCCGTTTCAATATTTTCTTGCCAGAAAAAAGAACCTTCTTTTTAGAAAACTCGGATTTGTTTTCTGATTTTGGCATACCACCTATTCGTCCTTTTTATTCAAGATCTATTGGCTTGGATAAAGATGGTAATAGAATTCCAATTTTATTTGGTGCAAGACTTTCTGGGAATATAGACCCTTCTACAAGAATTGGTGTAATGGATATGCAAACAGGAAGACAAGGCAATTACTCTCCAGAAAATTTTTCAGCCTTTACAGTGCATAGAAGGGTATTTGACAGATCTTCTGTAAAGGCCTATTTCTTGAATAGAGAAAACTTTATTTCAGAAGCCGAGGCAAAGAAAAATCCATTAGACAGATATGGTAGAAATGCAGGATTAAGTTATGAGTATTCAAACAATAGTGGAACTTTTAGTTCTTGGACACATTATAACCAATCTTATAAAGCTGGAATTAATAAAGAAGATGCTTATTTTGAAACTGGCTATATGTTGAGTTCAAGAAATTGGAGCTTTATTAATTTGGTGAATAATATTGGCAAGAACTATTACACTGATATGGGTTTTGTGCAAAGAATAGAAAATTATGACGCTGCCAGAGACACAGTGGTTAGAGTGGGCTTTAAGTCTATGTTTACTTTATTATCATATGAAATAATGCCAGAAAAAGGCAAGGTTGGCAAACTAAGTACAAGTATTAATCATGATTTAGTATTGAACCCAGACAATAGCTTTAATGAGAGTAATGTAAAGCTTATGTTTAGAGCGCAATATAAAAATACAAGTGGGCTTGATTTAACTGTTTCAAATACAACAACCAATTTACTATTTGCAACTTCATTTACAGATGCATCTCCGATACCTGCTGCACGATATAGTTTTAATCAAGTGAATCTAATGTATATGTCTGATTTTAGAAAAGCATTTTCTTATGGAGGCGGCTTTACTGTAGGACAGTTTTATAATGGTACCGTGAAAGGTTTTGGCGCAGGCTTGAATATTCGTTATCAACCACATTTGAACATTGGATTAAGATCTCAATTTAATAAAATAGAACTACCAGGAATATACGGTAGCACTAATTTGGTTTTAATTCAACCAAAAATTGAATACAATTTTAATACAAAATTATTCTGGACTACTTTTATTCAATACAATACTCAGAGTAATAATTTTAGCGTCAATAGCAGATTGCAATACAGATACAAACCAATGAGTGACTTTTTCTTAGTTTACACAGATAATTATTTCACCGATCCATTATTCATCAACAAGAATAGAGCACTAATATTTAAATTCAACTATTGGTTTAACTTATAATTCAATTTGTATGAGCAGATCTTTCGAGCTTAAGGGGCAATATATAGATATTGTTGGCAAACGTATATACCCTGCTGCTATACAAATTCAAGATGGTATCATTATTTCCATTCAAGAAATAAATGAAGCACCAGCACAATATATCCTTCCTGGTTTTATAGATAGCCATGTGCATATTGAAAGTAGCATGTTGATCCCAAGTGCTTTCGCACAGTTGGCGGTTTTACATGGCACTATTGGAACCATTAGCGACCCACATGAAATAGCCAATGTATGTGGAGTTGAAGGAGTGCATTATATGATTGACAATGGGAAGAAAGTGCCTTTTCATTTTTTCTTTGGTGCACCAAGTTGTGTTCCTGCAACAAGTTTTGAAACTGCAGGCGCAAGTATTAATAGCGAAGAAGTGGCCACTTTGCTTGCCAATAAAGATATTTACTACCTAAGTGAAATGATGAACTTCCCTGGAGTGCTTTTTAAAGACGAGGAAGTGATGAAAAAAATTAAAGCTGCTCATGCTGCTGGAAAACCAGTAGATGGACATGCTCCGGGATTAATGGGCGAAGATGCCAAAAAATATATCGAAGCTGGCATTAGCACAGATCACGAATGTTTTACAATAGAAGAAGCGGTAGATAAGTTAAGTTATGGGATGAAGATTTTGATTAGAGAAGGAAGTGCTGCAAAAAATTTTGAAGCATTGCATGAACTAATTGACGATCATCCTAATAGTGTGATGCTATGTAGTGACGATAAGCATCCTGATAGCTTGATGCTAGGGCATATCAATCAACTATGTGCAAGAGCAGTTGCAAAAGGATTGAATATATTTAATATTTTAAAAACCGCTTGCGTTAATCCAGTAGTACATTATCAATTGCCAACAGGGCTTGCTAGAGAAAAAGACCCTGCTAATTTTATCGTAGTAGAAGACTTGGTAAATTTTAAAGTAGCACAAACCTATATCAATGGAATACTGGTTGCAGAAAATGGGCAATCTTTTATTGAAAGCATTGACGAAAAACTAATCAACCAATTTGATACAGAATTAATTTCAGAAGAAGCCATTCAAGTGTCCTTAGCCGACTACCCTTCTAAAGAGAATAAAATAGCAGTAATAGAGGCAATTGATGGTCAATTAATTACCAATTGCTTATGGGAAAATCCTAGTATTCAAAATGGAAAAATCATTACCAACACTGAACAAGATATTTTGAAAATGGTGGTCTACAATAGATACCATCAGGCAGCCCCAAAAATGGCATTTATTAAAAATTTTGGATTTCAACAAGGAGCAATCGCTTCTACTGTGGCCCATGATAGTCATAATATCATTGCAGTAGGAGTAGATGATACATCTATCGCTAAAGCCATCAATGCTGTTATCAAAGAAAAAGGAGGCATCAGTTGCGTAAAAAATGAAAATATCGAAGTAATAGGATTGCCAGTAGCAGGTCTCATGAGCAAGGATGACCCTTATAAAGTAGCTAATGCCTATACAAGCATAGATAGAATGGCAAAATCTCTTGGTTCTAATTTGGGCTCACCATTCATGACCCTGAGCTTTATGGCCTTATTAGTTATTCCACACTTAAAATTGAGTGATAAAGGATTATTTGACGGAGATCGCTTTAAATTATTTTAAAATTGACCGAAGAGACTTAGTTTTGAAAAAAATAAGTCCATGGTACACCATTTAAGCAAAGAGCATAGTTTATTAAGCAACTGGATTGCAGAATTGAGAGACGTGAATGTTCAAAATGACAGAATGCGTTTTAGAAGAAATATTGAAAGAATTGGAGAAGTGATTGCTTATGAGATGAGTAAGCATATGGCCCATAAAATTGTACCCACTACTACTCCACTAGGTATACATGATTCAAAAATACTTAATGAGCAGCCAGTACTTGCTACCATTTTAAGAGCAGGACTACCTCTACATCAAGGCATGTTAAACTATTTTGACAAAGCCGATAATGCATTCATTTCAGCGTATAGAAAGCATCATGATGATGGTAGTTTTGAAATAAGTATAGAATACCTAAGTTGCCCAGATTTAAATAATAGAATTTTAATTATTGCAGACCCTATGTTAGCCACTGGTGCATCATTGGTTCAAACCATACAAGCAATAACTAAAACTCAACAACCAAAAGAGATACATATAGCAGTAGCTATAGCAAGTAAAGCGGGTATTGAAGTAGTAGAAAATGCATTAGGAAAAAACATTCCCATTTGGTGTGGCGATATTGACGATGTACTAAATGATAAAAGCTATATAGTTCCAGGACTAGGAGATGCAGGTGACTTAGCTTACGGAACTAAAATGCAACACTAATGCTGAAAGAACTTATATTATCTATACGTGCTTATTTTATGGCCCATCAATTTATTTTACAAAATAAATTGTGGAAATGGATGATTGTGCCTGGCATCATCTATACCAGTCTATTCATCATTGGCATGAACTATTTTGGGCAAACATCCAGTTTTTTTATTGAGTGGATTATTCTAAAAACAGGATTAAAAACATTTGTAGATAGTATCAACAGTGATTGGCTGGGATTTTTTATTACAATGGGTAGTTTCTGGCTATGGTTTACCTTACTCATGTTTTACTTTGCCATTTTTAAATTTATCTTTCTTGTATTATTCTCACCTTTCTTCAGCTATTTGCATTTAAGAGTAGCAGCCATTCAACAAGAGAAGCCATTTGTACTTCATATGGCAACTTATAGAAGATTAATTATAAGAGCTATTCAATTAAGCTTAACCAATTTGCTTTGGCAAACAGTTTATTTAATTCCAGTAGTATTAGTTTGTACATTACCCTTGATTGGATGGTTTACCCCTATTTTTACCGTCTTAATGGAAGCCTACTTTTTTGGATATGCTATGATAGATTATGGCTTGGCTACAGAGCAACAAAGTAGAATAGCTTCGGCAAGTTATGTAAGTGAACACAAAGGGCTGCCAATTGGAAACGGAATACTATTTTATTTAATGCATCTTCTGCCAATCATTGGATGGATGACAGCGCCTTTTTATGCATTAATTGCAGCACATATTAATACACAAGAAGTAAAAGAAAATAAAGAATGAGCTTAGGAAATGTTTATTTATTACCCATGCTTTTGCATGAAGAGGGCTGGGATAGCATTCCTGCTGACATTGTTCAATGGATTAAACAATGTGATGCATTCTTTGTAGAAAACGAAAAAACCACAAGACGCTATTTTAAAAAACTTTGGAGAGAAATGGTCATTGAAGACTATACTTGGTGTGCTATCCATAAAGTGGAAGCCGAACAAATACATATTTTTAGGGACCTACTTCAAGCAGGGAAAAATATTGGCATCATTTCAGAAGCAGGCTGTGCTGGCGTTGCAGATCCTGGACAAATACTAGTGGGTATTGCGCAAGAAATAGGTGCTCAGGTTAAACCTTATGTTGGCCCTAATTCTATTTTATTGGCCTTAATGGCAAGTGGCATGAATGGACAATTATTTCAGTTCCATGGCTATCTACCAATTGACGCAGCAGAAAGAAAGAAAAAAATACAAGGCCTAGAGCAAGATATGCGTTCAAGAAATTGCACACAAATTTGTATTGAGACGCCTTATAGAAATGACCAATTATTAGAAGCTATATTACAAAGCTGTCAAGCATCTACTAAAATTTGTATTGGTGTCGATTTAACTGGACCTGCAGAGTGGATTAAAACTGGAACAGTAGACTATTGGAAAAAGAACAAGCCATCCCTGCATAAGAAATTAGCCGTCTTTTTAATTGGACAATAAAGTATTTGCCGAAATTTCAACCCAGTTATTTATTACTATAATGCAATATGGAGAAAAGCATATTGCATAGGAAGGCAGAACACCCTAGTCTAATTATCTCTTTATTACTTTTGGCTGGAATTTTACTTGGCCCTTATTTTGTTTTGTCTAAACTAGCCTTGACTTCTTTATTATTGCTAAGCTGGGGAGCACTTGTATTAATGAATGTTTTGATAAAAAATCATTTATCAAAAAGCCTATTCAGTATTATTTGTATACTTTTTTGGGGCTTTTGTATTGTTCAATTTCAGCAAAATACTGATGACCATTCTTTATTAGACAAATTGGAAAAATATATTCAGCCCATTCGTGACATAATACTGCACAAAATTGATTTGTATATAAAAAATAATTCCAATAGCCAATTTGTAAAAGCTTTACTAGTTGGAGAAAAAAATAATATTGATCCCGAAACATTAGAAGTATACACTGCATTAGGAATAGTACACATAATTGCCATAAGTGGCATGCATTTAGATATTATAGCACAATACTTAACAAAAATCACAGGGTGGTTACCCAAAAATAAATATTTGCAGTTAATGGAATTATTATTCTTAACAATAGCCATTATTACCTACTCTCTGGTTGCTCATGCTAGCCCTTCGATAATTAGAGCAGCCCTATTCTTTTGCTTGTATACAATGGGTGCATATTTTAATTTACATAGATATATGCTTAATATAATTGCAAGTGGTCTATTAATTATAATATTATTCGACTACCAGTCCATTACTCATATAGGATGGCAATTATCTTACGCAGCTGTATTGGGAATACATTTTGTTCACCCCATAATAAGTAATTGGCTCACATTGAAAAACCCCATTATTCAAATTATTTGGAATAATTTTTCTATAACAGTTTCTACTCAGATAAGCACATTACCCTTATTGCTTTATTATTTTCATACAGTCTCCACAGGAATTATATTGGGGAATATGGTAATGATCCCATTGAGCAATCTCTTATTAGAAGCGTTGATTATACTGCTCCTTTTACCAGCTTTCTGGGTCAAATTATTTCATTGGGGTGAAATCATAGAAATCTATATGCAGAAAACAAGCCAATTAGTGCATTATATTTTCACAATAAGTCCACAACCGCTATATTTTA
>JBJOIU010000071.1:0-9179 GCA_046046935.1 Bacteroidota bacterium | reverse complement strand
ATTTTAAACCCATTTCTTTGATAATCTTATTCAATAAACCTGTACCTACTTCTTTAGCACCATGATACGGAACTGGATATTTAACTCCATTCTTCTCATAGATATAATGACTTCCTTCAGTTTTAAGATGATGCCAATTATTCCTTTTTATTTTTCTATGTAATTCACTGGATTTCATTTCACCTTTTGTGAATTTTAATCCAATAATCAAAGGTAGTAAAATTACTACCTTTTAAAAAAATATTTTATTGGAGGTTCACAAAGTGAATTTGAGGAAATCATAATTACGAAATCAACGTATAAATACCTATTTACTTATAGGTGAAAACGGATTAAAATCTAAAACCAATTATTCTTCCAAGACTTTACATCGTAGATGATGGAATTGAGTGAATGGTCTTTGTCTAAGAAGTTTAAGAAACTATTTAATGCGCGGCCTAATGGGCTGAGCGTGTTAGTGAGACTGTTCTTTCCTATCACACTGCTGATAGTTTCATCTTTGTTGCCGAATAAATAGGTCTTATTGTTTTTTATTAATAAAATATCATTGAGTAAATGTTGCATGGTAACATTACCTACTTCATCTAATACCAATGCCACTTCAACAAAATACACATTCAATGATTTTGATTTCGAAGAACAGGTTTGTCTGATGAGTGCATACAAAAATCCAAAAGGTGCAGTAGTGATCACTAATAGCAGTGCGATGCAAAAAAGTACAAAACTCATCAAAAAACTGTGTGGCGCTCTTGTCTTCATAAAAATATTTTTTAGCATGTTTTCTAAGTAGCTTTTTTTATTGATTGAATGCCTCTTTGTGTTTGACAAGAATCACTTAGAATCCTTTCTAGTAAAGCCTTTCCATCAATCATTTAAAAGTAAAATTTTAATTTGGAACAATCTATTTTATTTCTACTTTCAAATAAACAAACCCCATTTTTTATGAAAAGTAAAGCACTATTAGTTGGTATCAACAAGTATCCTGATCCTCGTAATTCTTTGAGAGGTTGTATTAACGACATTCTAGACATGGAGCATTTTATTTCTGTAGAAAACAAAGTCTATCCTAGTCATCAAATTAAGAAGCTCACGGACAAAGAGGCCACTAAGAAAAATATCTTACTTCAATTAGAATGGTTATTAGAAGGCGCCGAGGCCGGTGATCAATTGCTGTTTCATTACAGCGGCCACGGCGCGCAACTTCCTTGTAAAAAATTATCTACAGGTATAAAAGAAGAAATAGATGGTTTAGATGAAATTATCTGCCCATATAATTTTGATGGTACAGATGCCAGTGCTATTAGAGACAATGAATTTGGTGCCTTGTTTGCGCGTATACCTAAAGGCGTGCATTTTGTTTGGATATCCGATTCTTGTCATGCAGAAGACTTATCCAGAGATCCAATTATCGGCTTGGAGGAACATTCGGTTGTATTTAGAAATTTTGCAGGTTTACATGTGGCGGCGGGCGCGCAGCGCGTCGCCGCTCCTATCTCTTCTATCGCACCCTCATCACTTCAAGGAGCATTATTAAGTGCCTGCGCTTCGCACGAACTAAGTGCAGACGCTTATATCAATAATAGATTCAATGGCGCCTTTACCCATTATTTAATAAAGAACCTGAGTAAGTATGCTGCTAGTATGCCTATGCAAAAGATTATTCAATTAGTCAGTAAGGATTTAGCAGATAATTATTATGATCAGCGTCCACAAACAGAAGGTTTGTTAGAAAGTCAGAAATTCTTTATTTAAAAAAATACTTATGAAAAAAATATTCGTCTACCGCAGTTTCACCTATAAGTTAAAATGCATTTTATTAGTCTTTATTCTGATAAATTGTAAGTCAGAGATGCTGGCCGCGCAGGCGCGGCCGCAACAACCTCCCCCTCAAGGCATCTTCCAACGCTTAATCAAGATCAAATACAATGCAGAATTGTTTTTAATCAACGCAGCGAAGCATTCAGTTGGAAGTAAAAAGGAAATGGATGCAACTAAGGATGTAAATATGCCAAGTATACAATATGAATCCTTAGACTCAGCGCTGGCCATATACAATACTATTAGATGGAATATGGATGGATTGGTGTATCAGATAAGCGGCGACCTTGTCGCCGCCAACTCTCCTAAAAAACTACGCCAATTAAATGACTGGTGCTTAAACAATGAAGTAAACAATAAAATCCAGCCTAGCATTGAGGCACTAGAAAATATAGAACGACTTTGTCAGGAATACCTCCCGGCGTTTTCACCTATAAGTAAAAACATCAATCTCACTACCAATGTCTTTTATTTGATCAAAGATTCTTACAGCCTTATCAAAGGATTAAGTGATTTGAGGACCCAAAAGACTACAGCATTGGTGGAAATATTAGATCAAATGAGGCTGGCGAGTCCACAGGAGCTTTTGAAACAAGTGAAATAGGATGTGTATTTTGTAAATTCACCTATAGGTAAAATAGTTATATCTTTAATGTATAATTCCTTCATCCTAAATACCTAAATAGAAGTCTATGTATTTATTATATATCGATCCAGGATCTGGCAGTTTGTTATTTCAGGCTTTATTATCGGGCTTGTTAACCGTGGTCGTGTTTTTCAAAAGAATCGTAGCTTTTATCAAGTTTAAGTTTGGGAAGCACAAAATGGATGATTCATTAGAAAATATTGATGAAATAGATCAGGAAAATTCCAAGTAAAAGAAAAATTCTATTAATCCAAGATGCAACCAAATAATATATCCTATAAAGATAGTGCAGCAAGAGTGGTGCAGGAAGAAGGCATCTTCTATAGATATATTTTTGATGAGTATCAGGCCGAATATGATCATTTAATGCAATCTGGTTTATACCAGGCGTTATTAGAAAAGGTCTATATCATTGCGCACGAAGAAGTGGTGCATGAAGGAGTAGTAGATGAAAATCCGCAAGCACAACAAGCATCCCAGCAGCAACAAAAAATATACAAGAAAATCCTCCCTCATCAAATTGCTTTTCAAAGTTATCCTTTCGAATGGTCTTATGGGCAATGGAGAAAAGTGGTCTATGCTTATTTACAGATAAACAAAATAGCATTAGCACATGGGATGCTATTAAAAGATGCAACGCCTTTTAATTTTTATTTTGAAGAAGGGAAACCAGTATTATTAGACACTAGTAGCTTTATGTTTTTCGAAGAAGGAGCACCTTGGATCGCTTATAAACAATTTTGTACAGAGATGCTTAGTCCTCTCGCATTAATGCACTACAACGGACAGCGATGGGCCAAGATAAGCATGAGTCATCTAAGAGGCATGCCTTTAAATTTTGTAAGTAAGCAATTGCCTTTAAAATCTTGGTTCAATGGCACCATCTTATTGCATATACATTTACACGGGAAATATGCTAATGCAGAGGGAGAAACCAAGGAGGCAAAAGAAGCCTTAAAGAAAAAAAGCGCATCACAAAATAATTCCACACTACACGTTAACGCTCAAAAAGGCTTTAGTAAAGAAAAGCTTTTGTCTCTAACCCAAATGATACAGGAGACTGTGGTAAAATGGAAACAAGCTTATCAATTTGAAAAGCATTGGTTAAGCTATTATCAGAATGACATAGCTTCAAATCAATATTTAAACAATAAAGAAGCTATCATCCATGAATGGCTGAAAGCAACTCAGCCCAAAACGGTTCTAGACCTAGGAGCCAATACAGGAAGATTTAGTTTGATAGCAAGCGAATATGCTCGACAAGTGATAGCTATAGAGTCGGATGATATTTGTGTGGACGCCATTGATAAAGCTTTTAAAAATATTCATGGCTCAAACAAAAAAGAGCCGACTGCTAAAAACGAATACTATACCCTACAAATGGATCTAGCAGAGACTACTCCTAATATGGGTGTATTAGAACAAGAATATAGTAGCATATATACAAGGGCTAGATCTTCAATGGTATTTGCATTAGCATTAACACATCATTTAAATATTAGTAATCAATTAAGCTTTGAGCAAATAGCTACTATACTAGATCGCTTCAGTGAGCAATATTGCATTACAGAGTTTGTACCAGTATCTGATGATAAAGTACAGATGCTCATGAAAGACAAACAAAGGGAGCACCTAGAATATACAGAAGAGGGATTCACCAAAGCGCTGGAAAGCAAGTTCACCATAAAAGATAAACGAGTAATAGCAGGATCAGAAAGAGTAATCTACATATTAGAAAAGTAAAAATGAGTGTAAAAGAAAATCAAATTCATCCAATCTTTAATATAAGAAAAGCTTCTTTTTTATTGATTGTACTACCCTATTTGGGTGCCAATATACTTAGCTTGTCTGATTCTCCTTTTTACAGCATAGGAAATCTGGTTTTATTAGTACTTGTATTATTGGCAATTGAAGTCATTACCAAATGGGGCATTGATAATTTCAAAAGAATCGGTCATTCAGAAAAAATAGAAAAGATACTATCTATTATACTGGTTACCCTTGCAGTAGAGTTCTTCTATGGCTTTACTTTAAATATTCCTTTACATACTATTACACAAAAATTATTCTCTATAGATCTAAGAGAAAAGTTCTTACTAATAATTGCCCTATTTCTTCTGGTTGGATTACAAATACTGTTCTTAAGAAAGAAGCTCTCTTATAAGGCGCTCAATATATTTTTAATCATACTCACTGTGGTAGCTTTTAGCTCAAGCTTGATTAAAAAGAAAGAGCAAGTAAAGCCATTAGAAAGCATTCAGAATAGCTATCAGGCAATTGGGCATAATTTTCCGGGAATCAATAAAAAAGAGAAGCCCGTTATTTTAATTATAGTGGATGAATATAATTCTCCAGATAATCTATACCAGTTAGCTAAAGATAGTAGCGTATACGGCTTTAATCAGTGGCTACAACAAAAGGGATGGCAAACAAAGACCAATGCTTATAGTTATGAATTATCTACTATTCATAGCATGAGCTCTATGTTTAATTTTAATTTATCTAGAGATACCGAGAGTGCTACTAAAAGCAGCTATTACAAACAGAACGAGGAGAAGATAGTTTTAAGCAAACTGTTCCATGCGGCATTAGCAGATAGTCTAGAAAAGAAAGGTGTGGCTATTTATAATTATGGGCTATTCGATTTTGGGAAGAGTCAATATAAATCTAGGCTCTATTTATATCCAAGGAATTTTATAGAGGCGTTTTTACTTCATAGCACTTACTTAGCAGAGAAAACCAAGACGGGAAGTTTTCAAACAAAGTACTTAAAGAACCCTCCCTCTTATATCAATGACCACAATAAAGATATCTTAGAAAATTTACCGAGTCATTTAGAGAAAGAACAAATTGGAAATAAAGCATTTGTATATGTGCATTTATATATGCCGCATAACCCCTTTAGCTTGGCTCCCGAATTCAATAACCCAGAGACAGATAATTTTAAGCGATACTTGGCTTATTGGAATTTTACGAATAAAAAGCTAGAAGAGCTTTTAAGTAAGTTAACTAAAGAAAATAAATACAGAATCATCTTAACCGGAGATCATGGCTTAAGAGAAAGTATTACTAATGCACATGCAAGCTTTAGTGCATATTTCGGTTTTGAAGGATTTGATTTAAATAAAGTTAAGTCAGTTCAGGACAATGGGAATCTAATTAATAGTTCATTTTAAGAAAAGATTATTTTTCATTTTCACTTATAGGTAAAAACGAAAAAAGGAGACTCACTTAATATGAGTCTCCTTTTTTATATAAATTTTCTTCAGAGATACGGCCCGCTGCGCGGGCCCCACATCTACTTCGCTATAGATATCACTGCAGTATCTAACTTCTCATAAATACTATTATTACTAATATACTCAGGTACTAATTCTTTCATCTTGCTTACTAGTTTCATTTCATCATTAGAAGTACTTAGTATATGCTCTAATTCCATGGTGCTATTTTGTACTAATTCTAAAGACACATCACGTACTTTAGCAATCAAGATCTTATCGTGATAAGTTTGTGTAGTATTTTCTTCGTCGTTCAATAACTCTTCGTATAATTTCTCTCCTGGACGTAAACCACTATAAGTAATATTTACATCGATATTTGGAATTAAGCCATACAAACGAATCATCTTCTTCGCCAAATCTGCAATAGCTACTGGTTGACCCATATCAAATACAAAGATTTCACCACCATTACCCATACTACCTGCTTCTAATACCAATTGACAAGCTTCTGGGATGGTCATGAAATAACGAGTAATATTAGGATGAGTTACTGTAACTGGACCACCTTTTTCAATTTGTTCTTTAAATCGAATAATAACAGAACCATTTGATCCCAATACATTACCAAAACGGGTAGTGATAAACTTGGTACCTAATCCTTCTTGTTTAGATAAAGCTTGTACATACATTTCGGCCATACGCTTACTAGCGCCCATTACATTGGTAGGATTCACCGCCTTATCAGTAGAGATCATTACAAAACGCTCAGCCCCATATTGGATAGCTAAGTCTGCAATAATCTTCACACCCACTACATTATTACGCACGGCTTCTGTTGGACATAATTCCATCATAGGCACATGCTTATATGCAGCAGCATGGTATACATATTGAGGCTTGAACTCCTCAAACATGCTTTGCATTCTAGATTTATTAGTAATATCTGCCAAGAAGCTTACACAGTTTATCCTAGTGCCATTCTCTAATAATTCTAATTCTAAATTATGTAGTGGAGTTTCTGCTTGATCACATAAAATAATCAATTCAGGTGCATAAGGAATCAATTGTCTTACAATTTCTGAACCAATAGAACCAGCCGCACCAGTTACCAAGATACGCTTGCCCTTAATTTGAGATTTAATTTGATTATTGTTGATATTAATAGGATCACGCTCCAATAAATCCTCAATCTTAATAGATTGTAATTGTCTACTAGTGAATTTACCCTCTGCCCACTTAGAATAAGGAGGAACACTTAATACTTTGATATCATGGTCCAAACAGAAATCTACAATCTCGTTTTTACGCTTGGTAGGTAAAGAATAACTAGCAATAATTAATTCATCAATAGGTTGCACATTCGCCAATTCTTTAAAAGCTGCAAATGTCACAATGGGTGCACCATTTAAATTCTTAGAGCCCTTCTTTTTGTCATCATCAATAAATGCAATAATCTGAATATTAGATTGACCATCATTTTCTAAAACTCTTTGAGTTGCCACACCAGTATCTCCCGCACCAAAAATCACCACAGACTTTTTCTTCATCTTGTAGTTCTTGGCATAAGCAAATAAATACTTTACCAGAACACGATAACTAATTAAAAATAAAAAAGTGAAAACAGTATACAAACTAATCACCAAAGTCGTTAAAGAAAGAATAGTACTATACCCTAAAGCCATGGTATTAATTACTAATATTATAAAAGAAGAAATAGCCACCGCACCAGCTATTCTTAGGGCGTCTTGCACCCCTGTGTAACGAACGATACCAGTATAAGATTTTGTAGTAGTAAAAACCAGGCTGTTCACTAATAATATTAAGAACATGGAATTTACCACATGCTCCCAATTAATGGCTCTTAAAGCCACATTTTGTTGAATCAGGATGGCAATAAACAATGCAGTGACTGTTGCCCCCAAGTCCAACAATAGAATCACGAATTTTGGTACAATACTGAAATTCTTAATCTTAAACATATTTGCTTTCAATTCATTCAAGTGGGGGTAGTTGAATTGGTTAAATAAATGGCTTTAATGAATCTTAAAGCTTCAACAAAGTTATAGAATTAGTTTGATTATTGTATTAAGGTAATTTTGAATTTGGCTCTTCCAAATTCACATAATTAGTTGATAATCAATATAAATCTACTTAGACATTCTTTTTAATCCATATTGAATAGATACAGATAATACACCCAATCCGTATTTAATACTCCTACTTAGGTTTATAGAGGATGCCTCTTCAAAGTATTTGGTAGGACAAGTAATCTCAGCAATCTCAAAACCTTTTTCAAAAATCTGGGCAATTACCTGATTATCAAAAATAAAATCATCTGAATTGGCATTGTAATCAATAGCTTTTAATACATCAATAGAATATGCTCTATAGCCTGTATGATATTCACTTAATTTTTGACCTAGTAAAATATTCTGAAAACTTGTAAGGAATCTATTGGCAATATATTTATACAAAGGCATACCTCCTTTTAAAGCACCTCCTCCCAAAATTCTAGATCCAAAGACCACTGGATACAATCCTTCTGAAATAATTGAAACCATCGCGGTGATCAATTTTGGGGTATATTGATAGTCTGGATGCAACATGATTACAATATCTGCATTAGTCGTAATAGCTTTGTCATAAAGGGATTTTTGATTACCTCCATACCCTCTATTCACTTGGTGACTAATAATATGGTGAATATTTAAGCTCTTAGCTACAGCAATTGTATCATCTGTAGAGTTATCATCACATAAAATAATCTCATCAACAATATCCATAGGTACTTCAGCCAAAGTCTTTGATAAAGTTTTAGCCGCATTGTAAGCAGGCAATACTACTGTAACTCTTTTATTATTGATCATGAGACGAAGTTAAGATTATAATTTATTTCAATATGAAAAAAGACCAATTTTTATTCTTATCTGCAATCTTAAGGTTATAAAATGATTTTGATTTTACATTTTTTGAATAAGATTTATATAAAAGAGTATCAGAATTGCCTATATAAAAATTAGGATACTTGTTTTTTGCATATACCCAAATAAGATACTCGTAGGAGTCGAATTCTGTCTTTAAGTCGATAATATTTTTATTCTCTGGGATACTCAGAAACAAGCTATCTATATTATTTTGTATTACTGGATTCTGAGTGAAATAATGTTCCATTTTATTCTTCTCAAATACATTCTTAATTCGAATTGATGCTTTAGGAGAATGGGATAAAATTCTTTTTAAATAAAAAGGATCAATGATAATCGGCTTAGCCCTATTAAAGTAAACAGGTAGTGTAGCAACTAGAATTAAAATAAAAGTTAAAGCACTTAAAATTAAAGACCTACTAATTGTTTGAACTAAAATATAAGTACTTATAATTATTAATAATAACAATACAGGCAATAATAATCTAATATTAAAAGGAGTGTATCTAAACAATAATGAGAATAAAGAAAATGCTATGAAACAATATAATATTGATAAGATAATTTTAC
>JBJOIU010000070.1:0-9345 GCA_046046935.1 Bacteroidota bacterium | reverse complement strand
TATGACTTGTTGGCAAATACAATGCAGGAAAAGCATCATAACTATCATTATTGTCAAAGTCTTTAGCATAGATAGCTACAGGATAAGTATCTGTTGCTCTATAAAAAGAATTCATACCCAAATTGCCCACTATATAATCCATATCCCCATCTTTGTCAAAATCGCCAGACTGAATAGTATTCCACCAACCTATTTGATTTTGAATACCTGTATTAGCACTAATATCTTTAAATTGACCTTTTTGATTTTCTAAAAATTTGATCTGCATCCACTCTCCCACAATAATTAAATCCTGCCAACCATCGTTGTTAAAATCTGTAAATAAAGCATCGCAGACCAAACCAATATCTCCTAATGGTTTTGCGATTTGCTTAGTAATATCTGTATAAACTAATTTTCCATTTTTGCTATCGTTTCTATATATAAAACTATTCACTGGTTTTGGATAATTCCAAGGATCTACTCTTCCCCCAATAAATACATCCAGATCGCCATCTTTGTCAAAATCTGCCGCTCTAACACATAGTTTACTTGTTGTGTTATTGGGCAATGCTGTTTTGTCTATGGTGAATTGACCTTTCCCGTCATTTACATATAACTGGTCTAAATAAGCTGTATCCCCCGACTTTTGTTCATAGCCACCACAAGTCAATAGCAAATCCAAATCATTGTCGCTATCTACATCTAATAATAACACGCCTTGATCCGAATTGGGTTTATTATTTTTGATGCCAGACAAAAAAGCTTTCTGTGTAAAATGATTATTCTTGTCCTGAAAGAATAACTGAGCAGATTGATTAGAAGATCCCCCCACTACCATATCATCTATACCATCTCCATTGATATCACCCACTGCAATAGCTGGATTATATTCAGAAAATTTATGTGGTAATAATTTTTGAATATTAAAATCCACAAAGTCTGTTTGTGTATGCGTATAATTAACCCCTACCGCCTTGGTGACTTCTTTGAATAAAGATTGACTGGCAAAATGAATAGGAGTTGCCACTGGTGCATTTTTTGCATTTTTGATATCTAGAACTATTGTTTGATTTGCAGTTGTTTTTCCAAGCAATTGCACCAAACCATTTGGCCAAATTACTTTTATTGAATCAACTGCTTTCAACATTCCAATTCCAAAATGAATATTATTTTGAACCGTAGACAAATATCCTCTGAATGGGCTTTGCTCAGCAACTTGTTTTTCCCCTTTATTATAATATATTGAAATTTCTGCACCAATACCAGATAGATTATTGCTATCCCCTTTTAAGTTGATTGCTAGATAATTACTTTTTTCAGGAGCTAACTCTCTTTGTTTGTTTTGATAGATACTCGCAATATCATTGATATTATTAATGACTAAATCCAAATCGCCATCATTATCTAAATCTGCATACACTGCCCCATTTGAAAAACTTGCTTGATTGAATCCCCAGTTTTCAGACTTATCTGAAAAGCTTAGATCTGCATTATTTTTGAAAAAATAATTATGCAGTTTTACTTCTGGAATTTGTTGTAACATATCCGTCTTTGAAACAAAACTATAGGCCTTGTTTCGGTACATGATAAAATCATGATCTGTTACATCTTTGGGAAAGCCATTGGTTACAAATAAATCTCTGTGTCCATCATTGTCTGCATCCATCAATAATGGTGTCCAACTCCAATCTGTTTCTGCTATGCCAGATAAAAAGGCAATTTCTGAAAATATAGGTGCCCCAATTGTATCGTTTTGCAAAACTCTTGGACCTTGATTAATTTGCAAGGTATTTCTTACGTATTGATAATTGTATCCGTATAAATCATTGTTCTGAAAAGTTTGATAACTATTAGGATTCATCATCATTTTCTTACGAAAATTATCTTTAGGATTCATATCTAAAGTAATGAAGTCCATCAAGCCATCATTATTGATATCTCCCATATCTGTTCCCATCGAGTTCACAGAACTATGCTTGAAATAAGTATCTAATTGATCTGTAAAAGTGCCGTCATGATTATTGATCCAGATATAATCATTTGGCAAATAATCGTTGGTAACATAAATATCTTTCCAACCATCTTTATTAATATCTGTTACCACTACACTATGTCCAAAGCCATCTCTCACCATACCCGCTTTGGCTGTAACATCTGTAAATACAGGATGTTTTAAATTAGCATCCCAGTTATTTTGGTACAATTTTGAACTACTATAATATTCTGGTAATTGACTTTTTGGATGATACACATTGGGAATATGCGGGTCTTTAATTTCATTAACCACTAAGAACATATCTAAGTCTCCGTCATTATCATAATCAAAGAAATTAGCCATAGTAGAATAGGTGGTATCTGCAATGCCATATGCTGCTGCCATTTCTTTAAAAACAGGAACCCCTTTTGCATTATTGCCTTGATTCACATACAAAATATTTGCACGCTTCTTAGCATTCGTATCTAATGTGGCACTAATATAAATATCTTGCTTGCCATCGTTATTGATATCTACTACAGACACTCCTCTGCACCATTTACCATCTCCAGTCACTCCCGCTACAGCGGCTACTTCTTCAAATTTAAATTGTCCTTTATTTAAGTATAATTGATTAGCTACTTTATTGCCACTAAAATAAATATCTTGTAAACCGTCTTGGTTAAAGTCACCAATACCTACTCCACCTCCATTATAAACATTAGAAACATCCAATACGTTTAAAGTGTCTGACTCTTTAATAACATTATTAAAAACAACACCTGATTGCTCAGCAGATATTAATTCGAATAAAGGTTTTTGATGATCACAAGCAGTTGCAAACAAGCATATTACAACACAAACTCTAAGTACGCGCAGATTCATAAACAGCATCAATTTTAGTTCTTACAAGGTACTTAAAGATACATAAAATGAGGCGCAAAAAAAAGCGTCCCGATTGCTCGGGACGCCTTATATAAACTGCTAATATTTAATTATTAGTAACCAGGATTTTGAGTCAATGTAGACTTACCGTCTTTTTGCATTTTGTCAATTTGGTTTTGTGGTAAAGGTAAATACTCAGACTTACCAGTTGTGTAAGAAGCACCAGCCATTGTAGAATAACCTTGCTTCAATTCACTCTTAGCATAAGCATTTAACTCTGTAGCACCAATACCCCAACGAGTTAAGTCAGAGAAACGGTGTCCTTCCATAGCTAACTCAATCTTGCGCTCAAAACGAACCGCTTTTCTTGCTGTAGCAGCATCTGTCCAAGCAGCAGTATAAGTACCAATTTTGTAGTTAGTTGGAGAAGCTTTACCAGCGTTGTTAGCAGGTCCTACAAATCCATCAGGATTTGAAGCACGAGTACGAATTAAGTTTACATACTCTCTTGCTTTTTCTAAACCGCCTGTTTCTATTTCAGCTTCAGCTGCTAATAACATAACATCTGATAAACGAATCAAAGGATAGTTGTTTGCAGTGAAACCATTTGTCCAAGAAGATCCATCAGTGAATACACCGATTTGAGACTTACGGAACAAATGCTTCAATGGCTCGTAAGGACCAGCAGAACCTTGGTCACGTACCCATGTAGAACCTGGCATAATACCCCAGTCTAAATATGGTACACCACGACGACCAACTGTCCAGTCAACACGTGGATCCATTGGAGTTACTGAATCTGGAGTAAACGCTTGGTCAGCAGAAATACCCATATCAGATTTCAATGGAACATCATTGTAAGACTCATCTAAGAATGGTAAACCATTAGCATCTACTTTGAAAGAATTTGCTAAAGAGAAAGATGGTTGGAAGAATCCACAACATCCTGTTTCACCACCATAAGGGAAGTTCAATGCGTCACCAGAGTTTGCGTTAGCAGCACCAGTACCGTCATTTACAGTCATTTGAACAGAGAACACATGCTCAGAGCTGTTTTTCTTAGAGATATCAAATACATCACCGAATTTAGAAACTAAAGCATATTTAACACCTGTGTTTGTTTTACCAGAAGTAATAACAGAAGTTAAGATAGCTTTTGCTTCAGCATATTTCTTTTCGAACATATAGATTTTGCCTAAGTATGCAGCTGCAGCCCACTTGTTAGCGCGGCCTACACCACCAGAAGAAGTTTCTGGTAAATTTTCATAAGCATATTTCATATCTGCTTCAATTTTAGCTAAAGCAGCAGCAACACCAGCGTTAGCAACCATATAGTTACCAGCAGCATAAGTTACTGTTTCGTCAATATAAGGGATATTACCAAAGAACTTCGCTAAATCGAAATGATAATGTGCACGTAAGAATCTAGCTTCTGCAGTGATACGAGTAACATCAGCAGCAGAAATATCTTTTGCTAATTTCATTACTCTCATTGTTTCGTTAGCTCTTTGAACACCATCATAACGTTGTTGCCATAACTGATCTAAATAACCATTAGATGCAGTTGCACTCCATTTTTCAATTGGTGTGATCAAGTTTTGGTCACCTGGATCAGAACCTTTGTGAGCGTCACCACCCGCAACTGAACCATATACCCAGTTACTAGATGAAGTTGCCCAAGGTCCGTTACCAGTACCTGCAGAGCTACCCTCACCATCTAATAAAGAATAAGCACCTACTAATAGGGCTTCAACACCTACTTTGTTAGCCAACACGTCCTGGCTTAAGGCGCCAGCCGCTGGTACTTCCAAGTATGATTTATTACAAGCATATAAAATCACCAGAGAAGAAAGCGCCACTGGGATTATATGTTTAAAATTATATTTTTTCATAGTGTAATTAGTTTTCAATTAAATAATTTAGAAAGTAAGGCTTACCCCAACATTGAATTGCTTAGATGGAGGATAAACACCATAATCAACACCAAATGATACTGAACTACCATTTACTTCTGGATCTAAACCAGAGTATTTAGTTAAAGTAAATAAGTTCGCACCTTGTAAATAGATACGAGCCTTATCAATTCCGTAACGCTTTAAAGTTGAAGGATCAATTGTGTAACCAATACTTAATTGTTTAACTCTTACATAAGAACCATCTTCCATATAGAAATCATTGATAACACCGTTAGTGCTGAACCAAGAATCGTTTTCTGCGATTGGGTATTTAGCATTAGGGTTTACAGCAGTCCATTGAGCTCTTGGCTTAGATCTGTCTGCAGGTAACCATGATTGAGTTAATACAGGGATACTCTTAGAGTTTTGGAATTGAGGTACGAAATCTTGGAAGTAACGAGTTTCATTCAATACATCATTACCGAATGAACCGTATACTACAGCAGATACATCAAACTTCTTGTAAGTAACACCTAAGTTTAAACCTAATGTGAAATCAGGATTTGGGTTACCGAAGAAAGTTCTATCAGCATCATTGATTTTACCATCTTTGTTTACGTCTTCATATTTGAAACGACCTGGAGCAGCGTCAGCTTCAGTTGCCCAACTAGCTACATCAGCAGCATCTTTGAAGATACCAGCGATTTTGTAACCGAAGAAAGCACCTACTGGATGTCCAATTGCGTTTCTAACTTGATTACCTGTGTTGTGTGTACCAGCAGCTTCGAAGAAACCAGCAGCACCAGGAATGTTAACGATAGTAGATTTGTAAGCACCGATATTAGCACCAATTGTGTAGCTTAAATCGTTGTTGATTTTTCCACGATAGTTTAAACTTAAGTCAACACCAGTGTTTTTCATGTCACCGATATTCACCTGAGGTAATTGAGAACCTACACCCACAACTGCAGGAGCTTGGTCTTGGAACAATAAACCATCAATAGATTTTTCATACCAATCGAAAGAGATGTCTAACTTGTTATTTAAAACAGTCGCATCAAAACCGATATCTAAGATTCTGTCTCTCTCCCATCCTGTAGAAGTGTTACCTAAGTTAGTTGCATAGAAGCCCATAACTGTAGAGTTACTTGTACCGAATAAGTCATAGTAAGAAGATCCACCAGAACCACCATATAATGTATATTGGTTCAATGCACCTACGTTAGAGATAGATCCTAAGATACCATAGCTACCACGTAATTTTAAAGAATTGATTCCTTTAACATTCTTGAAGAAATCTTCTTGAGAAATCATCCAACCAGCAGAAGCTGACCAGAAATTACCATAACGGTTGTTTGGACCAAATACAGAGCTACCATCACGACGACCATTCAAGCCAATTAAATATTTGTCTTTGAAAGCGTAATCGATCTTAGCTAAGATTGAAGTACCAGTTTGCTTATAGAAATTAGAATAGTTGTTTTGACCAATTGGAGAACCAGTATTCAAGCTCAAGTAATCAGTGTTATCAGAGAAATAGTTTACTCTAGAACCACCCACTTGACGACCTGCTACTTTTAACATCTCGTAACCAGCCATTAACTTTAAACTGTGGTTTTCTTTGAATACATTAGAGTAGCTCAAAGTGTTTGTCCAGTTATAGTTATTGTTGTAACCACCATATTCACCGTATCCGTTAGAAGAACCATTTTCAGCATTCTCATAAGAACGGTAGTTATGATAGAAACCATAGAAATTATCTATACGACCACCAAATACAGTTTTTGCAGTAAAGTGTTTTGCAAAATCAACTTCTGCAAACACATTACCTTGAATTTGCCAGTTGTAGTTTTTGTTATCCTTAGAACGCATACGGTTTGCGTATGGGTTAGAAGAGTTACCTAACTGAGATCCAGATGTACCACCAAATCCACCGCCTGCATCTAATACAGGGATAATTGGTTGTTCCCATGCTGTGTTATTGATATCATTACCTTCTTGGTTGTTACCAATTCTTGGGTTGTCTCTGTAGAAAATAGTCATATTTTCTCCAATACGAATATTGTTTTTGATATTCCAAGAAGTATTTACTCTAGCAGTATAACGCTTTAAGTAAGTATTTAATAATGTACCTTTTTGATCTAAGAAGTTCAATGAATATAAATAAGTAGATTTCTCAGCAGCACCAGATGCAGTGATTGTATGACTTTGCATTGGAGCCGGATCCATCAACACATCCCACCAATCAGTACCAGTTTTGTTAGCTGGAACGATTAAGAAGATGTCTCCTTTAGAATAATCGTTGTTATATTTTGTTAAATCCACTGTTCCAGTATAACCAGACTTAGTACCATATTTAATATAGTCAGGGATAACAGGAGAAGTACCAGTACCATATTGGCCTGAAGTTACTACACCATTTTTATCTTGTTGAGAGTTCTTAGCCGCTAACCAGAATAAGTCAGCCATACCTTTAGTATCTAACTTATTCCATACGTTACCAGTTCTTGGCATTTGCACACCATAGTATGATTCGTATGTGATTGATGGCTTACCTCTACCTTTTCTTGTAGTTACGATGATAACACCCGCAGAACCTCTAGCACCGTAGATAGCCGCTTGACCATCTTTCAATACTTGAACTGATTCAATATCACTTGCAGATAAATCACGGAACAAGCTCAAGTCACCAGGAGCTGATTGTACTCCATCCACGATTACTAATGGAGTTGAGTTACCGAAAGAAGTGATACCACGTACAAACACGTTAGAAGCTTCACCTGGGCTACCAGAACCAATGATTGTTACACCAGATGCTTGACCTTGTAACATTTGTTCTGCAGTACCAGAAGGAACTGACTTCATGTCTTTTACGTTAACAACAGAAACCGCACCAGTGATTTCTTTTCTCTTTTGTGCAGTGTAACCTGTTACAACGATCTCAGATAATTGAGATGCTTCTTCAGTTAAAGAAATTTTAACTGTGTTTTGAGAGCCAGCAACGGCAACTGCTTTGTCAGCAAAGCCAACTGAAGTTACTGTTAAAGTAACATTACCTGTTGCATTAACTGCAAATGAACCATCGTCTCCAGAAAGTGCAGAGACTTTTTGTCCATTCACAGAAATTGTAGCACCAGCAACGGATTTACCGTCTTTAGCTGAAACTACTTGTCCTTTAATTGTTCTTGTTTGTGCGTTAGCAACAAGACCCAATAACAGCAAAGGAACCGTAATTAAACGTAGGAATTTTCGCATAGTGTTCGGGTTTGATTTTTAAATTTTAATACAATCGTGTATCAATAATATAACAGTTTGTTAACTTTTGCAAACCTTTGCATAGTTTTTTTTAAAAAAATTCAAACGTTTGTGTAAATTATACACTAATGAGGATTAGTTAATGTGTACCACGTACACATCATTTGTCCAACTTATTGAAACAAAGGGTGAAACAAAGCCCCTATTTTTGATAAATCAATGAAAATTAACGCGCACGATAAGAAAACTATTTGGCAAATGCATCTTTTAGGTGATCATGCCATTTTATTTTCATTAGATGAAATAATAGATACTGCAATAAATGCAGAAGTACATGCATTCAATCAATTTATTCAAAATAAAAAAATTAATGCATTCAAAGATTACATTCCATCTTATCACACATTAACTATTGTGTATGATATTATTGAATTACAAACCTTGTTAAATAACAGCAAAGAGCAAATTAGTTTAAACGAATTTGCGCAATCATTTATAAAAGATTTCATTCAGTATAAAAAAGAAAATAGTTTATCTAAACTAGAAAGCCGCACAATAAAAGTACCAGTATGTTATGATCTTACTTTTGGAATTGATTTAGATAAAATAGCTCTTGAAAAAAATAAAACAGTAGCAGAAATAATTGAGATACACACATCAAAAACTTACCATGTTTTTTGTTTAGGCTTCATGCCTGGATTTGCCTATATGGGGAAAGTAGAAGAAAGTATTCAAATGGCAAGACACCCAAAACCCAGACCACTTGTGAATGCTGGAAGTGTTGGTATTGCTGGTGCACAGACAGGAATATATCCAAAAGACGCTCCTGGTGGATGGCAAATTATTGGAAGAACACCCATAACAATTTTTGATTCAATTCAACTTGCATTATTTTCTCCTGGTGATATGGTTTCTTTTTATGCAATCACATTAGACGAATTTTATTCATTGCAAAAAGAATCAAATCATGTTAGTTAAAATTATAAAAAAGGGAATCTCTGATAGTATACAAAATGCAGGTGAATATGGACATCAACATATTGGCATGCAAGCAGGAGGATATATGGATTTTCTTTCTGCACAATTAGCAAATAAGATTATTGGAAATGAACTAAACAATCCTTTATTTGAAATTCATTTTCCTGCAAGTCATTTTGAATTTGAAGAAGATGGATTCATTGCAATAACAGGTGCAAATTTTGTTCCAATTATAAATGAGCAAAGTATTCCCATGCATGAAATTGTTGCTATAAAAAAAGGAGACCAACTTCAATTTCTACAACCCATCCAGGGCAGAATTGCCTACATTGCAATGACATCAAAAGTTCCTAAAAAGTCGAACATACACAATGA
>JBJOIU010000069.1:0-9433 GCA_046046935.1 Bacteroidota bacterium | reverse complement strand
CTAAAAAAACTGTAAAGAAAGCTGCTAAGAAAGCTGCTCCTAAGAAAGCTGCTAAGAAAGCTGCTCCTAAGAAAGCTGCTAAGAAAGCTGCTCCTAAGAAGAAAGCTGCTAAGAAAGCTGCTAAAAAGAAATAATTATCCTCGGATAATATTCAAAGTCCCTCCGATTACTCGGGGGGATTTTTTTTGCCCTCCTATTTCTACACGCAAAAAGTACTCAAAGTTTTTATTTAACTTTATCCATGCACAATTATGAAATTGCAGAATACTTTAGTTTACTAGCTAAGCTAATGGATATTCATGGAGAGAATCCATTTAAGACCAAATCCTACGCCAACGCGGCTTTTACCTTAGATAAGTTAACCGATCCTGTTTCAGAAATGGATCCCGCACAATTATTCTCCATTAGAGGTATCGGAGAAGCTGTTGGAAAAAAAGTACAACAAATTATTACAACAAAGCATCTTGATTTATTAGATGAGTATATTCAAAAAACTCCTCCTGGCATTTTAGAGATGATCAAGATAAAAGGATTGGGGCCAAAAAAAATTGCTACTATTTGGAAAGAATTAGAAAT
This sequence comes from Bacteroidota bacterium, assembly GCA_046046935.1. GTDB lineage: Bacteria > Bacteroidota > Bacteroidia > Chitinophagales > Chitinophagaceae > Sediminibacterium. The sequence continues at coordinate 8,857 of JBJOIU010000069.1, read as the reverse complement.
AGAATCTGTTGGAGAATTACTTTATGCATGCGATGAAAATAGATTAATTAATTACAAAGGATTTGGTGCGAAGACACAACAAAATATTAAAGAGGCTTTAGAATTTTATTTACAACATCAAGGAAGTTATTTATACCAAGAATTAGAAAATATTACTGCATCATTATTGTTGGCACTGACTCAAAATTTCCCTGATGAGCAACATTCCATTACGGGTGGATTTGCCAGACAAATGGAAAGTTTGGACTTTTTGGAGGTATTAACTACCCTTCCAGCAAAAAAATTATTGACATGGTTGGAAGAAAAAAACTTCCAATGCTCTCAAGAAACCAATTTTTTAAGTTGTAAAGGGGCCGATCAATTTGAGATAAGATGGTATTTTACAAGTTCAAATCAATTTATTTTCAATCAATTCAAGTATTCATTCACGAAAGATTGCTGGAATACACTTGTTAATTTGCCTCAGTTTCAATTAGAAAGTTTGTCATCTACCCCATTTATAGATGAACAAGAGATATTCGACACCCTTCAATTAGGTTTTATTCCACCGGCACAAAGAGAGTACCCTGGGGTTTTAAATAAGGTTGCTAACAATAAACAACTAGGTGCTACAATAGAGGTTAGGGACATTAAAGGTATTATACATTCTCATAGTACTTGGTCAGATGGCATTCATACCATTGAAGAAATGGCCAAGGCTGCTATAGAAAAAGGATATGAGTATTTAGTAATTAGCGATCACTCTAAATCTGCATTCTATGCAAATGGTTTATCTATTGAAAGGATATTGGCCCAACATAAAGAGATTGATACATTAAATAAAAAATTAGCCCCTTTTTTGATTTTTAAAAGTATTGAATCAGATATTTTAAATGACGGCAGCTTAGATTATCCAGAAGAAATTTTAGCACAATTTGATATCGTCATCGCCTCGATTCATTCTAATTTAAAAATGACAGAAGAAAAAGCAATGATGCGATTGTTAAATGCGGTGGCGAATCCTTATACAAGCATTCTAGGGCACCCTACTGGACGTTTATTATTAAGTAGAAAAGGATATCCAATAGATCATGTAGCTTTAATAGAAGCCTGCGCAGAGCATAATGTGGTATTGGAATTAAATGCACATCCAAGAAGACTAGATATGGATTGGAGATATATAGAACAAGCCTTAGAAAAAGATGTTTTAATCTCTATAGACCCAGATGCTCATGAAATAGATGGATTTGAAGATTGCAAATATGGTGTGCTGGTTGCTCAAAAAGCCGGATTAAAAGCAAGTCAAAACCTCAGTAGTTTTGATCTTAGTGAAATGATGGAGTTTATAGCTTACCAACAAGAAAAAAGAAATAGCTAGATTTTAACGTATACAAAATAGTCTCCTGGCATTAATTCAAATTGGCTATACCCTTCCATCTTGTATTCCATCCCAGAAAATATTTGTTTGAATGTTCCATGCAATAATTCATGGTTACATTGAATGGTACAATGCTCCGTTGATACATTTAATACAACCAATACTACTTGATCTTGATGATGTCGAATATACACCATCACATTATGATCAGAACTAGGCAAGTTGAATGTTTCACCATGTATTAAAACAGGGTATTGTTTTCTTAAATGCAATAAGGTTTTATAAAAATCGTGCAAGACTGGAGCGCTCTCCCATACGATGGAATCTTTATCAAAGAATTGTAAACGCTTTTTATTGGGTAATTCTTGGCCACTATATAATAAAGGCATACCCTTCCAAGTATGTGCAAATACAGCCCATGGTTTAGCAGCTGGTCCATACTTTTCAAATTCAGTGCCATTCCAACTATTTTCATCATGATTACTAGTATACAATAATTTTATAGCACCCTCAGGATAACCAGCATAATCATGTAATACATTATAAATATCATGAACACCTGCTTCGTTTCTTGCTAATTTTTCAGATACATGCATCCAATGCCAAGCATAAGTGGCATCAAAAACTTGATGATAGTCCCTTACCTCACATTCTGCCAACCAAAACAATGGTTTTGCATCTTTAAAAGAAACTCTTACGTCTTTCCAGAAATTCAATGGCACCAAATGCGCCATATCACATCTAAAACCGTCAATATCAAAAGTGTTTACCCAATAATGCATGGCATTTTGTAATGCCGCTCGCATTGCCTTATTATTAAAATTTAAATCCACTACATCTTCCCAACCATTTCTTTCTGTAAAATTGCCCGCAGCATCTTGAGAAAACCAATCTGGATGATGTTCCATCCACTCATGATATCTTCCTGTATGATTTGCTACCCAATCAATAATCACTTTCATATCCAATGAATGTGCTGTCTTGATTAAAGAAATCAAATCTGCTTCTTTCCCAAACTCGGGATTAATTTTTGTATAACTACTACAAGCATAATAACTACCCAGACTACCCTTCTTGCCTTCTTGACTAATGGGCGTAATGGGCATTAACCATAATATATCCACCCCCATGTCTTTTAGTCTTGGAATATGTTGTTCAAACGCTTTAAAAGTACCTTCTACCGTATATTGCCTAATATTCACTTCATAAATACTCGATGTATAGGCCCAATCAACTGTTTTAAAATTCGCGTCCATTTTTTTACTAATTGTATTATCTTGTTGTTCTATTAACTAAATATACTAGATATAGTATGAATGTCAAACTAGAGCGCAAATTAAGCCTTTTACATGCAACTGCCATCAATATGATCGACATGGTAGGCATTGGTCCCTTTGTTGTATTAAGTGTAGTTGCTCAAATTATGGGTGGTCCCTATTTTTTATATGCATGGATTGCTGGCGCGGTTTTATCTTATTTAGATGCAATGGTTTGGAGTCAATTAGGAGCAGCTTTGCCAATGGCTGGAGGAAGTTTTCATTTTTTAAAAGAAGGTTATGGCAAAAAATGGGGTAAGCTAATGAGCTTTTTATTTGTTTGGCAAACCATGATACAAGCGCCTTTAGTAATTGCCTCTGCAGCTATAGGCTTCTCACAATATGCTAATTATTTTTTCCATTTTACTGTATTGCAAGAAAAAGCAGTGAGTGGTGCAGTGGTAATTTTAGTCATTAGTTTATTGTATAGAAAAATTGAATCCATTGGAAAAATTTCTGTTTTTTTATGGGTGGGTGTTTTGACTACCATGTTATGGATTATTTTTGGTGGCATATTTAATGGTAACTTCTTAGCCCCAATTCAACATATCAATGATGGTTTTGAAATGAAGCATGGCTTTGCAGCAGCATTAGGATTTGCCAGTGTAAAAACAATTTATAGCTATTTAGGCTATTATAATGTTTGTCATTTGGGTGGCGAAATTAAGAACCCAAGTAAAAATATTCCAAGAAGCATGTTCATCTCTATTACTGGAATTGCTATTCTTTATTTATCTATGAATATAAGTGTGGCAAGTGTGCTTCCTTATGAAACCATTGTAGAAAGTAAATATGTAGTCAGTGCTTATATTCAGGCTTTGTACGGAACCAATGCCGGCTCTATTGTAACCGTGTTAATATTGCTTGTTGCTTTTGCTTCTTTATTTGCAGCAACATTAGGCTATAGCAGGATTCCTTACGCTGCAGCAAAAGACAAATCATTTTTTAGTTATTTTGCAGAACTACACCCAACATTACATTTCCCTCATAGGTCTTTATTGGTTTTAGGGGGTATCGCTTTTGTATTTAGTTTGCTTTTTAGATTGAAAGAAGTGATTGATGCAATTCTAGCCATGCGAATCTTGATTCAATTCATTGGACAAGCTATTGGACTTTTATTATTGGTAAAACGCAAGGGTAAGAATTTCTTCCCATGGAAAATGCCCCTTTACCCTCTTCCATTATTATTAGCTATTGGAATTTGGGTGACCATATTTATTTCTACTGGACAAAAAATGATGCTTGGTGGCCTAACTGTAATTAGTCTTGGTATTATTGCATTTATTATCGCCACCAAAATGAAATGGCTGGGCGAAACAGAAGATTAATGTTTTGTCAATTCCACCAAATTAGCTAACAATTTATAGGCTCCTGGATTTCCAGCCGGCAATTGTCTAAACAAAGTGATACTAGCATATATCATATTACCCTTTCCATAAGATGCGATCAATAAACTACCATTAGAAGCAGGTTCATTGGCATCATGCATAGATAAAGGCATTTCAAAATGCGGATCTATATTCTCAGCCTGATAAGTACTTCTTTCTTGTACCCAATGTTCAAAATCTTCACTAGTAATTTTATTAGGAACATTTAAAACTGGATGATTAGGAAGCACAAAATCAACAGGCACATTTTCTTGCGTTACTCTTCTTGATGCATTTACAGAAAATGCAAATGGGCCAACTTTCACTTTACTAATGCCCACCTGATTACTTTTTAAATACTGTACTATATAATTACCTCCTTGCTGAATATACTGGTTAATAATATCGTTCTTCTCTGTTATCCATTCATACATATTGTAAGCACGAATACCCACTACAATGGCATCTAATCTAGATAGGTTTTCTAAAGTAATATCCGACTCTTTTAAATTGACCACTTGGTAACCCAATGCAGATAAAGCCTCTGGCAATTTATCTCCCGCTCCGTCAATATAACCTACAATTGCCTTTTTAGTACTTACACTTAAGGAAACCAATTTTGTAGAAGCAGTGGGGAAATAATTGATTGTGGGAATATGATCGTATTGTATAGTCTTTCTAAAAATGGCATTACTTGGAGTAGGCAAAGCATCTTTGGAAGCATTAATCAAAGCTGTTTTTTGAACTGTTATTCCTTGATGATCAATTTGCTGATAGCTTATTTCAATGGGCTTATTTGAGCGCATTAAATACACTTCTTTGTCATACTTAACTTCTTTCGCAGGAATGACAGCAATAGGTTGATATACATCCCCTTTTGTAGGATCTGTGAATTTATATTGCACAGGTTGTACAAATGTAAAATCCTCCCCTTCTATCTTGATGGTAGCAGTAATAGTGAAAATAGGATCGTTCTCCGCTTTGCCAATTAAATTGTAATCATTCACCATAAACATGCCTTCTGTTTTGGGTTGTACTAACCAATACGGCTGAGCAATTGGCGTTGTTGTTGCTACATTAAAAATATAATCAAATTGAATATTTTGATTGGTTACTAGCACTTTGTTGAATGTGCTGTCCATGCCAGTTAATAAAACCTGTTTTAATAAAGATTGTACTGCCCCTCTTTGATTAATCAATACTTGCATACTCATGCGCTCTCCAGGAATTACTTGCGCTTTTTGCGTACTTGCTTCTATAAAAATTCCCGCAGCATCTTTTATTAAAGATTGAATTTGTTGTAATTGATAATTTTTCCATACAGATTTTGGCAATGCTTTTACTTTTGAATATAAAGCAACCAAGGATGGAACGGATGCAGCAGGGTTTTCAATATTGAATTGTTTGGATATGATTGCTATATCTTCTTGTATAGATGCAGCCCCTAGTCTTGTCCAACCAATATCAATACCATCTAATAAATCATTCATTGGCGCATCTCCACCTGTTGTTTCAAAAAATTCATAACTAGTTCCTCTTCTTCTTGGCCTTCCCTCTCCTTGACTTTTATGCATAGTTCTTGCTTCTGCACCAATTTCACCATAACTTTTTCCTTCTATAACATTGTAAGCACCTACTTCTACTTTAAATTGATTATTGCTTGTAGTATTTACAGAACCAAAATTAAAAGTGTTCCATAAAATACGTTTTGCTTTCCAAACAGAGACCCCCATTTTTAATTGCTCTGGAAATTTTGTAGGATCTGCGGCTGCCAAATACGCTTCATTAGCAATAATAGCAGATGCAGCATGATGTCCGTGTCCTGCTCTTGCATCACCAGGGAATCTTGTAATAATGATATCAGGTTGAAATTGTCTTATTATCCAAACCACATCACTTAGTACTTTTTGATGATCCCAGATGGTCAATGCTTCTTCTGCGGATTTACTAAATCCAAATTCATAAGCAGTAGAAAAATATTGCTCTGCTCCGTCAATTCTTCTCGCCGCCAACAACTCTTGCGTTCTAATTAAACCTAATTCTATTCCTTGTTCTTTTCCGATTAGATTTTGACCGCCATCACCTCTTGTTAAACTAAGATAAGCAGTTCGATATTTTTTCTCTTTGGTCAAATAAGGTAAAAAGCTATTGTTTTCATCATCTGGATGGGCTGCTATATATAAAACAGATCCCATCACCCCTAGTTTTTTAATACCTGCGTAAATAGACGCTGCATTTTGCTGCGCTTGCAATTGATTCATTAAAAAACCAACACCTATAAAAAACAATACAATTTTCTTCATACTATTATTTGACTAAAATTTATTTGCCGTTTAAGAAAACAGCATTTGCTAATACCAATTTACCCGCTTCCCAGAAATTTCTAAAAATTGGATCGTCCGCCATATAAATAAATTTACCAGCACCCATATCTTTTACACCAATAACTACGCCTTCTTGAATAGCTGCTTTGGCTTTATGACCCACAAAGCCAGTTACATAACTATCTTTCTTGATAGCTCCAATATTCCATGCTTCATTACTAGGTTCATACATTGTAATGTCTTGCTTTAAATTATAGAAAACCCCGTTGGTGCCAAAACCTAATGGATGCGTATCATCCATATATACTTTATAGATAGCTCCTGGAATAGAGCTCTCTAAATAATCTTCCACTCTTTGTCCATATTTTGCTAAATCATTCATGCTTGCTTTAGCAGGAGCTGGCATTTCTTTTACTTTAATACCCCAGTCTGGATTAGAAGCAAATTGTTGTGCTGCAGACTCCATTGCAATTAATACACCACCTTTTTTAACAAAGCCTTGGAATTTTTCAGCATTTGCCTTTGAATTCAATTCTCTATACTGACCATCTGGTGCAATTATTACATCGTATTTATTTAAATCGATCCTACCCAACATTGTATAGGTTAATTGAGTAACAGGATAATTTAATTGTTGCTCAAAATAGTTCCAAACTTCTCCTGCAGATAATGCAGCAATACCTTCGCCCGTTAATAAAGCCACTCTTGGTGCATGATTAATCATTTTATCTAATGGAGATCCAAAGTCTGCTCCCTTATCTGAATAACCTGTATTCACTGCTACTGCTTCTACTCCAGCAGCTTCGCAAATTGTTTTAGTATCTGCAGCCCAATTAGCGCCATTACTTGTTTTTAGAACCATTAAAGTGCCTTTATCAAAATTTCTACCTGCAGTTGTAAATGCTTTTTCTGCATACCTTACTTTGATATTCTTTTGTAATAATTGCGCCAATACTTTTGCAGTCTTAAAACTATTATAAGGAATTAAGTACCCATAATTTGTAGCAGCAATGGCATAATTAGGCATCGCTAATTCCGCCTGAATAGCTAATTTTTCTTTGCTTGCATAACCATGCACACCAAATGCATAAGGCAATGACCATGCTGTAATATCATAAGTGTTTGAATCATTCACTTGTGTTATTGGATCCATTAATACACTTGCCAAAACACCATGAGGTTGTGCTGCAGAGATAGCTAATGTATACCCTTCATTCACAAAGCTACTTTCTGTTTTTGTTTGATAATCAAATGCTTTTATGCCATTGTTACCAGCGTATGATCCAAATTGAATATTGTTCTTTTTTAATAAATCAGCTAAGGCTTTTATTTTATGCGCAGAAGAAGAAGTCACTATATAAGTTTGATAAGCACCCATATTTCCTGCTCTGCTATTTTGATAGTATTTTTTAAACTCAGTCATTAACTTTTGATGATTCTTTGCACTAATTTCAACAGTAGACATACCAGTGGTGAAATGGTGCAATGCTCTTGCCACTAATGTAATAGTGTCATTGTTTTTATCTTGTACTCCCAAACCTGCACTGATACCACCTTGCTCATAAGTCATGCCAATAGCCCCATTGTACATTGGGTAAGTATCTCCGTAAGAAGGATACAATAAATCGAATCTTTCTTTGGTAAAAAATAACCAATTGTTTTGATCAAAGTATTTTGCATGATTCTTGCCGATCTGGTCTTGGAATTCTTTTTGCCATGGGGTTAACAAAGTATGCAATGGTTCCGCAGCTGGAGCAAAATAATAAGGCTCATTATATCCTTGCTCATGAAAATCTACATGTACTTGAGGATACCATTGTTGATACAAAGGAATTCTTTGTTGTGTTTCTACCTGTGTTTGCCAAGCCCAATCTCTATTTAAATCAAAGTTAAAATGATTGGTTCTTCCTGCAGGCCAAGGCTCCATATGTTCTCTGGCTTGTTGATCAGCATTATATGCATTCACACCTACTGCATTATTATACCAATTCACATATCTATCTCTTCCATCTGGATTAATACATGGATCAATCATTACGACCACATGCTCTAACCATTCAGCTGATTGCTTATTGGCTGGATCTAACAATGCATATAAAGTCAACATAGCTGCCTCAGAAGATGCTGGCTCGTTTCCATGTACATTATAACTTAACCAAACGATGGTTGGCTGTTTGGTATCTTCAACCGTACCATCCGTTAATCCAATATTGTGTTTTCTAATATTATCCAATTGTGCCATATTTTCTGGCGAGCTAATTGCAGCTACTAATAAATCTCTACCTTCATTGGTTTTACCATAAGAGATCAATTTTACTTTTGTAGGCTGAGCTTTTGCTACTGCATTGAAATAATTAACTATTTGATGATGTCTTGTAAATTTTGTACCCACTTGATACCCTAAAAAATCTGCAGGACTTTGCAATTGGGCAAAAGCCAAAATTGGACATATTACCAATACCAAAACCCCTTTCCATTTAGCAGCTACTAGAT
>JBJOIU010000068.1:0-9582 GCA_046046935.1 Bacteroidota bacterium | reverse complement strand
GTATTATATGGATGGAAAAAGGGCAAGTTATATTCATCCAATTAGAATGTATCTTTTTATATCTGCTGTATTCTTTTTATTTATTTTCTCAGGTGAAACCCCGCAAGAACAAATTGAAAGGAGAGAGCAGAAAGATTTGATAAAAACAGTTCCCAAAATTCCCAAAAATCAAGGTATAAATTTCAATTTGACGGAAGATACTTTTCAATATAAAACCATTGCAGCATATGATTCGGCTCAGTTAAAAGTAAGGACAAATCAAAAAGACAATTGGTTAGAAAAAGCGATTGTAAAAAAATCTATTGAAATAAACCAAAAGTATAAAAATGACAATAAGAAAATAGGAGCAGCAATTATTGAACAATTTCAGCACTATTTTTCTAGAATGTTGTATATCTCTTTGCCACTATTCGCTTTATTTTTATGGATATTATATAGAAGAAATAAGAATCATTATTTCGTAGATCATTTAATATTCAGTATTCATATTTATTGTGCTTTTTATATTATTTTATTTGCAGTCAAAATAATCAATCTTATTACAGAACTAGTTTCCCATAAGACTTTTGGTTTTGTTACGGCCATTACACCTTTAATTTTATTTTTCTATTTATATAAGGCTTTAAGAAATCACTTTAATCAATCAAGGTTAAAAACGATATTTAAATTTTTCATTTTAAATATCTTAACCATTATTTTATTGGGTATGTTAATGCTTGCCTTTATTCTATTATCTCTTTTTAATATTTAATAATGTCTTCAGAAAATTTATCCGCTGCTTTTTTAGAACTAGTAGAAATAATGGATACCCTAAGAGAGAAATGCCCTTGGGATAAAAAACAGACCATACAAAGTTTAAGGAGTAATACCATTGAAGAATTATATGAATTAGTTGATGCAATCATAGAGGAAGACTGGGAAGGTATTAAAGAAGAACTAGGAGATATTTTATTACATGTATTGTTTTATGCTAAGATCGGAACTGAACAAGGTCAATTCACTTTACAAGATTCTATTGAAGCTATTTCCAGAAAACTGATTCATAGGCATCCACATATTTATGGAGATGTAAAAGCAGATGATGAAGAGACTGTTAAGAAAAACTGGGAACAATTAAAATTACAAGAAGGGAAGAAGTCTTTATTAGAAGGAGTACCCAATAGTTTGCCAGCGATGGTAAAAGCATTTCGTATTCAACAGAAAGTGAAACAGGTAGGTTTTGAATGGGAGAATAAAGAGCAGGTTTGGGATAAAGTAGAAGAAGAAATAGGAGAGTTAATGGTAGAAATAAAAGCCAATGATCAAGATAAAATGGAGCAAGAATTTGGCGATGTTTTATTTAGTTTGATCAATTACGCTCGCTTTTTAAATATAGATCCAGAATCGGCTTTGGAAAGAACTAATAAGAAATTTAAGCATCGCTTTGAATTGATGGAAGCTTTCGCAATAGAGAATGGGCTTGACTTAGCAAAATTGAGTCTATCAGAAAAAGATGCTATTTGGAACAAGATGAAATCAAAATAAAAAGCCCCCGATTTCTCGAGGGCTCGATCCTTTATCAATTAAGCTTTATTCATTACTCATTCATATTTAATATAAAAGCATAGTTTCCAAAATAACCTGGATACACACCAGCTATCTTTACAGAACTGCCAGTAATTTTCTTTATTGCATCATAAAATTCTTCAACAGTATTTACAAGTGTGTCATTTACTTGGGTAATAACAAAGCCTTTTTCAATCCTGCTTTTTCCAATAATGCCATCGCCTAATTCTTTGATGATTACACCGCCTTCCAAGTCATTTTTTTCAGCAGTGGCTTTATCTAGGGTCTCTAATTTACCTCCTAATTTTGTAGCCATCTTGCTACTAGCAGCTAAATCTGATATGCCTAATTTGCCTTTTAATACAACGTCGATAGTCATATCTTTTCCAGCTCGTCTTACTACTACATTTATCTTATCACTTGGCTTGTATTTTGCAACTTGCTCTTGTAATTCTCCAGATGACTTAATATTTACTCCATTGAACTTAGTTAATATATCACCTTTCTTAATACCTGCTGATTTAGCAGCACCACCTTCTAATACATCTGTGATAATGATACCATCGCCTTCTTTATACTTTACGTCTAATTCGGCTGTTAACTTTTTCAACTCTTCATCAGGAAGACCTTCTTTAGGATAACTAATACCTAAGTATGCTCTTTGTACCGTTCCAAACTTAACAATATCTGTAACTACTTTCTTAACAATATTCACAGGTATTGCATAAGAATAACCTGCATAAGTACCAGTTGGAGACATGATGGCTGAATTAATACCAATCAATTCTCCATTGGTATTCACTAATGCGCCACCACTATTGCCTTGGTTTACTGCCGCATCTGTTTGAATAAATGATTCAATAGGTTTATCACTTTGTCTAGAATTAATATCAATATTTCTATTTTTTGCACTAATAATACCTGCAGTAATAGTTACATCTAATGACAAAGGATAGCCGATGGCTAATACCCATTGACCTAATTTTAAATCATCGCTATTGCCATATACTAAATAGGGTAAAGCACTCGCTTCAATTTTAATAACCGCTAAATCGCTGCTTGGGTCAGTACCAATTACTTTGGCTTTAAATGTTTTTTTATTAGTTAATGTAACGCTAATATCATCGGCGCCATTTACTACGTGGTTGTTTGTTACGATGTATCCATCTGCTGTAATTAATACGCCACTTCCACTTGCTCTTTGTTCTGGTATAATTCTTGGGCCGCCAAATGCGTCACCAAAAGCATCGTCACCAAAAAAATCAAAAAATGGATTTCTTTGTCTTGGTTGACTACCTTGTTCAACTCGCTTTGCATTTGTCTTGGTTTTAATATGAACAACTGCAGGAGAGGCTGCGCTTGCAGCTGGAGTAAAATCAACAGTTGCTGATGGGGCAGTGCCATTTAAGAAACTTGCATAGTTTGCAGGGAGTCTCCCATCGGTGTAAAAAGAATCATTGGATTTCATCCATTTACTATAGCCCCAAATACTTGCTAAAGTAGTCATCGCACTAATACCAATAATGGTTAATACATTTTTAAAATTTAAGTTCATATCTAAAAATTGATGGTTTATTTTAATTTTTCAAATTCTATGCCATTGCAGATTCAAAAATACAAAGCTGTAACCTTGTCACCAACAGATGACATTTTGTTTAACAAAATATTTACGAAATTGTTCGTTTATGACTATTTTATGCCTGCTAAAAAGGCCAAAGTGTCCACTCCGTCGGCATATTGATCCAATTGGGGTGCTTGCAAGCTACCTAATTGTAACCCACCTTTTCCTACCACACATTGGATCTCTTCCAAATTGAAGGTAGGTAATTTGCCAGGTGTATAAAATTGGTAATGAATTTGAGAAATGGCAGCAAAAGGTGAGGGGTTTTCGCTTAACAGAATTGACCCAGTATTCATGTAATATTGTCGGGTCATCATTAATAAAGCTAATTGATAATCAAAATTGTGTTTGTATTTATGATTGTCTAAAACAAAGTCGTAACGTTTTAAAGAAGCTAATAATGCTTCAAAATTATAGTCTTCCGGCACCCAAATCTGAGTGACATTTCTACAGCCCATGCCAAAATACAACATCATATCATTTGCCAATAAGTCAAGTTCTTCTTGAGTTTCTGTGCCATCCAGAACCGCTATACTTGTCTTATTCTTGCGAATAATATGAGGGAATCTGCCAAAATAATGTTCAAAATATTGACTAGTGTTATTACTGCCTGTTGCAATGTAAGCGTCACAATTTTTTAATTGTTCTTGAATAATAATTTGATCATTCCACAAAGGCTCGATTTCTTGTAAAGTCTTAATAATATATTCCATTAAGACTTTATCTTTTGAAGAGAGTTTAACCACTGCTATATGGCCTGCTATGAGGGCACTCAATAAATCGTGAAATCCCACCATGGGGATATTGCCTGCCATTACAATCCCGAGTTTTTTATGGGTAAATTGATTAGAAATGGAAGGATACATAGCCACCCATTTATTCAAAGCCGCCTCTTTTAGAAATTGCTTACAAATCTGTTGAATGGACGCTTCTATGAATTCAGGAAGGAACCAGGCATTCTCTGATTGGGCCCTTTGTTTAACTTCTTCTAATGATGGGTTATTAGGATTCATCAAATGATTCCCTAATGCCACAAAACCAGCTATCCTTGCTTGAATTTCCATGTTTTTGTTTACCTTTATTCCACGAAAGTACGTTACTAATTTTTAAATTTTTTTTATGGCACTTAAAATAACAGATGAATGTATTAATTGTGGCGCTTGTGAGCCAGAATGTCCTAATAATGCAATTTATGAAGGTGGTGTTGAATGGGCTATGGCCGATGGCACAACTGTAAAAGGCGCTTTTACTTTAATGGATGGATCTTCAGTGGATGCTGCTAACAGAAATGCACCAATCGCTGCAGACACTTATTATATTACTGCAAATAAATGTACAGAATGTCAAGGTTTTCATGAAGAACCACAATGTGCTGCGGTATGTCCAGTTGATTGTTGTGTAAATGATGAATTATATCAAGAAACAATTGACCAATTACTTGCTAAAAAAGAAAAATTACATTTGTAATAATCGAATAGAAAAAAGGGAATTTGATTCCCTTTTTTTATGTTTAAGTATTGTATAATTTTTGAAAGAAGATTCATGAAAAAGAAAGTTGCATTGGTTACAGGAGGTTTAAGTTCTGAAGCACAGATTAGTTATAAAAGTGCTAAAACGGTAATGAACGCTTTAGATAAAAACAAGTATGATGTTTATTTGATTGATATACATCCTACAGGATGGTGGTATGAAAATATTGCTGGAGAAGAAGTGGCAGTGGACAAGGCTGACTTCAGTATTGTAGAAGAAGGTCAAAAAATTAATTTTGATCTTGCATTGATGTGCATTCACGGTACGCCGGGTGAAGATGGTAAGATGCAAGGGTATTTTGATTTAATTGGTTTGCCATATACCAGTTGTGATACTTCTACGTCTGCTTTAACATTTAATAAAAGATATACTGTAGCAGTAGCAGGTTTTGGAGGTGTAGGTGTTGCCAAATCACTTCATCTGTTTGTTGAATCTCCTATGAGTCCATCAGAAATTCTTTCTCAATTACAATTACCCGTTTTTGTGAAACCTAATAATGGTGGTAGTAGTTTGGGTATCAGTAAAGTGAACACTTCCGAAGAGTTGGCTCCTGCATTAGAAAAAGCATTTAAAGAAGATACTCAAGTTTTGGTAGAAGAGTTTATTAGCGGTAGAGAATTTACTATCGGTGTTTTTAAATCAAAGGGAGTTACAACGGTTTTGCCAATTACTGAAATCATTACCGAGAATGAGTTTTTTGATTTTGAAGCAAAATATCAAGGCAAGAGTAAAGAAATTACTCCTGCGCAAATTACAGATACCATGTTTGCAGACTTAACAGCTGCAGCTAAAAAAGTATATGCTACTTTAAATTGTAGAGGGGTAGTTAGAATTGACTTTATTTATGACGAAAAACAATCAAAAGCTTTCATGTTGGAAGTGAATACTGTGCCAGGTCAAAGTGAAGCAAGTGTAATACCACAACAAGTAAAAGCATTGGGTTGGACATTGACAGATTTTTACGGAACTATTATAGAAGATACATTAGCTGCTAAATAAATTAAATTCTAGATTTTGGAAGCCATTGATAAATTATTAAAAAAGCCATTATGGATAAATATCTTAACAGGTATTGGTGCTGTATTGGTATTATTGATTTTGTTTTTCTTTTCACTTGGATGGATTACAGGGAATGGCAAAACAGAAAAAGTACCAGCAGTGCTGGGCTTAGATGCAGCTGCAGCAGAAAAGAATCTTACATCTTTGGGTTTTGATGTTGTATTCCAAGATTCTATTTATGTAGATACACTTGCTCGAAATGCAGTATTAAGACAAACGCCTGACGCAGATGAAATTGTAAAAAAGGGAAGAACGGTTTATTTGACAATTAATAGAACAGTTGCTCCACAAGTTGATATGCCTAATTTAATAGGATTCTCTTTAAAGAGTGCAGAAACTTATCTAAAAGTATTAGGTTTAAGAATGGGAACTATTAGTTTGGTGCCAGACAGAAATAAAAATGTTATTTTGGATCAATTAGTTGGAGGGAAGCCTATCGCTCCAGGTGCAAAAATTGCTTCTGGAACAGTGGTGAATTTCTTAGTAGGTGACGGTGGCGCAGCTGCAGGTTTTGAAGTTCCAGATTTAGTTGGACTTACGGTGAATATGGCTAAAAATAAATTAGCATCAATGGGATTATTCATTGGTATAATTAGTTCTCAAACTGCAATCACAGATACTTCTAATGCATTTATTATTCAACAAAGTCCTAGTCCATTTACTGGTCAAATAGATTCATTAGGTATGCCAATGAAAAATCTAACAATGCAGGGTGGTTCAATTGATATTGTTGTGGATAGAATTGCTCCAGTTATTTCAAAAGATTCAATCAAATAAAATTTAATTAGTATGAATACAATTTCAGTAGAAGAATTAAAAGCAAAATTAGATGCTGGCGAAAAAATTAATTTAGTAGATGTTCGTGAGCCACATGAACATGAAGCATTCAATATAGGTGGGATTTTATTGCCATTAGGCAAGGTGCAAAGTTTGGAAACAGATGATATAGACCATTTAAAAGAAGAGACTGTTTATGTCTATTGTAGAAGTGGTAATAGAAGCGGGCAAGCATGTTTGATGTTAGAACCTTATGGGTTTAAAAATATTATCAATGTGAGTGGAGGTATGTTAGCTTGGCAGGAGAAATTTTAAGACCAGATTTAAAAATATTATCTTAAGTTTATTATCTAAATCCATTTAGATGAAAAATTTAAGTTTGACAGTAACTGCTTTCTTACTGATAGCTTTTGCAATGTTTTCTAGTGCATGTAAGCAAAATCCAAAAACTACAGTAAATACTTATCATGACACAACTGGTCGAAAAGATATTCTATCTGGAGGTGTACAGTTAATTCCTATTCAAACAGAAAAAGGGGTATTTAATGTTTGGACTAAAAGAGTGGGAAATAATCCAAAGATTAAATTATTATTATTGCATGGAGGTCCTGGATCTACCCATGAGTATTTTGAGTGTTTTGATTCTTTCTTACCACAAGAGGGAATTGAATATTATTATTATGATCAATTAGGGTCTGCTTATTCAGATAATCCTAATGACAGTTCATTATGGAATTTACCAAGATTTGTAGAAGAAGTAGAAACGGTACGCAAAGCCTTGGGCATGGATTCTACAAATTTCTTTTTGCTAGGGCATTCATGGGGTGGGATACTTGCAACGGAGTATGCTTTAAAATACCAGGCTAATTTAAAGGGGGTGATTATCTCCAATATGGTACCTTCGATTCCTGATTATATGAAATATGCAAATAATGTATTGGGTCCAAAATTGCCTAAAGATGTATTAGCTAAGATTAGAGAATTTGAAGCAAAAGGCGATTACACCAATCCAGCTTATTTGCAAATTGTACAAGATTATTATTACCCTGAACATGTATTAAGAATGCCTCCTGCTAAATGGCCAGATCCTGTTAAAAGGGCTTTTGCTAGAATGAATTATCCATTGTATTTAAGGATGCAAGGCCCTTCTGAATTTGGTGTTGTCGGAGATGCAGTCCTAAAAACATGGGATCGTAAAGCAGACTTGCATAAAATTTATAGACCATTATTAAGTATTGGCGGAGAGTTTGATACCATGGATCCTAAAGCAATGGAGGCGCTTTCTAAGGCAGTGCAAAAAGGGCAATATCTCTATTGCCCTAATGGGTCGCATATGTCTATGTATGATGATCAGCAAACTTATTTTAAAGGCCTGATCCAGTTTCTGAAACAAATAGGAGAATAGTTTATTTAATATCTATTTTCACACTCATCCAATAATTCCTGCCCGCCATAGGGTAGTAGTTATTGGATGTTATAGTTGACTTGTCGTAGATATAACTATAAGTATATCCATTAGGTGCATACTGCACATCTAAAATATTATTGATATAGAATTGTAATAAGACAGTATACTTTGTTTTATTGATAATTGTCCAATGCGCATTAATATCATTTACAAAATAGTCGTTAATTTTTCTCTGGTTATTTTGGGTATTATCTAAAAATTGACTTGCAATATATTTTGTTGTCCAATAAAAACTTAATTGATCGGTAGGCTTCCAATTAAATGTTCGATTGGTGATAATAGAAGGGGATAATGCTATATCTGTATTTTGATGTTTGATGGCTACTTGGGTGTACTGGTCATAATCATCTATATACTCTGTGAATTCTTTTATTTTATTTTGGCTTAAAGTAACTGAATAACTGGTGCTGTATTTTTTATTTAGGGCATATTTTAATTGTAATTCAATACCGGTTCTGTAACTATTGGGTACATTGGTTCTTGTATACGCGCCAACATCGTTTATTTTTCCTGTTAAGACCAATTGATCTTTGTACTTCATATAATAGGCATTTGCATTGAATGAGAATTTGTTTCTCTTTATTTCAAAACCAGATTCCCAATCTATTAACTGTTCGCTTTTAGGTTGTTCCGTAGTACTTGCTTCAAAATCGTCTCTATTGGGTTCTTTATTAGCAATAGCAATGCTAGAGTAGTAGAATACATTTTTCAATTGATAAGTGAAGCCAAGTTTAGGGTTGATGAAATTGAATTTCCGATCGATATTCAAATCGGTATTCTTTGTAAAGCCATTCATTTGATGATTCACCTTTCTATATTGTAGATCGATAAAGCTTTTAAATCTTCTAGTCAATTTCCTTTCCCACTTAATATAAGTATTGAATTCTTTTTTTAATGCATCATTGTCGTAGTATCTATAATTGCTAGGGACAAAGTAAAGGTCTAAATAGGGTAGCGTGCCATAATGAAGCCCTTCGTATTTACTCCAGCCGCCTCCAATTGTTATATCATTTATAGTATCTTGAAAACTCACTGCTCCAATTTGTCCAAAGAATTGATTATCTAACCATCTTCTTCTAACTAAATCGGCGGGTAGATTTATTTTATTAGGGATGTCGACCTTATTGGTAATATCAATATTATACTCATTATAATCAACACCTGCTTTGTATTCTTCGTAATAGCCTTTGCCTCTAGTTAAAAATGAAGCAAGATTCCATTTCCAATTTTTGTTGATGCTTTTATTGTAAAATAATTGATAATGTGTCTGTAAATAATTGTCTGTTTGATTTTCATAGGGGGCATCTGCCTTTTCCATTCCAGCAGGGTTGTATGTTCTATTATTGGCAAGTATTTCTTCTGGAATACCATACCATGCCTGGTATGTTTTTTCTTTTCCGCTGAATACATTTAATCTTAAAGAGGCATCGTTCATCCAGTAGGTTCCGCTTATATAAAAGCTCTTCAAATTGCTTTTTGCCCTATCTATAAATCCATCACTGGTGATTTGACTTATTCTTCCATCTACAGTAAATTTATTATTAATCAAACCTGTTCCAAACAGTAGATTGTTTTTAAAACT
>JBJOIU010000067.1:0-9799 GCA_046046935.1 Bacteroidota bacterium | reverse complement strand
ACCTCTTTGCTCTGTACCTTCTATTTTTCCTTTACCACGACCACCCGCATGAATTTGAGCTTTAACAACGGCAAATTTGTTATTGGTATCGTTGGCAATTTTATGGTATGCTGCAACAGCGGCATCCACTGTCTCAACTGCCATACCTTCTTGCACTGGCACATTGTACTTTTTTAATAATTCTTTGGCTTGATATTCATGCAGATTCATAAATAAATAATTTTTGCGAAGATACTAGATTATAGGCATAAATTAGTGATGAGTTTAGACTAAAATTAAATTTTGTTGTTTAAACATCGATTTATATATTTGTAACCTTAAACTTATTAAAAAGCATGAAAAAAGTATTATTCTCTTTGACATTGATGGTCGCTTCCATCTCTTTATTTTCTTTCACTAACAAAGAAATTAAAAAACAAGGCCCTACTTACACAGTAGACGCAAAAAAAAGCAAGGTAGATTGGACTGGTTCTAAGACATCTGATTTTCATACAGGATATTTCCCTGTTAAATCTGGTTCTTTACAGTTAATTGGTGGTAAATTAACTGGAGGTAGCTTTGTAATTGATATTGCAGGTAACAAAGTAACTGATGCAGCTGGTGACAGATTACAAGGTCATTTAGCATCTGCAGATTTCTTCGATGTTTCAAAATTTGGTGAAGCTACATTCACAATTACTGCAATCAAATATATCACAAACGATAAAATTACTATCACTGGTGATTTATCTTTAAAGGGTACAAAGGCTTCAGTAAGCTTCCCGGCTACAATCAGAAGTGCAGATAGAAATGAAAAAGAAAAAGGTTTCTTTGCTGAAGCTTTCTTTCCATTAGACAGAACAGTATTTGGTGTTAGTTATGGCGTTGGAATGATTGATTCTGATGTTCAGCTTGCAGTGCATATCTATGCTGCAAAGTAATTATATTGAAGATTAGGAATTAAACCCTACTTCAAAAACTGAGTATGGCCGAAAGGCAAAAAAGAACCCCTAATTTTTCTTAGGGGTTCTTTTTTTATACGAAGGTTTTGAATGCTTCATCATAATTACACTCCGTAGCGCTCTTTTAATACATGCAAATGATGTAAAGCATGCCCAAAGATGATAAAGCCTAATGCATTTACAGAAATAGGATGGCCATTGGCATTGCCTAATTGCTTAAGTTGCTCTTCTGTAAATGAAGCGAATAATAAATTAGTAGATTGTCTTACAACTCTCCATTCTGTCAACATGTCTTTCCAATTTCTATTAGAAGCAGTTGCATTAGCTGCATAAACATTTTCGTCAAATCCTAATAAGTTTGCAGGTTCTTTTCTAGAGATACATAAAGCTCTATAGGCAAATATTCTTTCTGTATCAATAACATGTTGCAACATTTGTTTGATAGTCCATTTGCCTTCTTCATAAGAGTAATTGGCTCTTTCTGCAGGGATGGCTGCCCAAGATTCTGTTATTCTATCATGGTATTGTTGTACTAAAATGGAGTAATCTTTCCCACTTGTATAATTAATATAAGTTTGATAAAAACTTCCATATTCTGTTGCACTAGGTCTTGACATATTTGTAGATTGTTATTTATTTATAAATCGAATTTAATACCCTGTGCCAAAGGTAAACTATTGCTCCAGTTGATAGTGTTGGTTTGTCTTCTCATATAAGCTTTCCAAGCATCTGATCCACTTTCTCTACCACCACCAGTTTCTTTTTCGCCACCAAATGCTCCGCCAATTTCAGCACCACTTGTGCCAATATTTACATTAGCAATACCACAATCACTTCCCTTTGCAGATAAGAATAATTCTGACTCACGCATATTCAATGTCATGATAGCAGAGGATAAACCTTGAGGTACACCATTTTGAATTGCAATGGCTTCTTCTAATGTTGTATACTTCATTACGTATAAAATTGGAGCGAAGGTTTCGTGTTGTACTATTTGATAATGGGGTAGTACCTCTGCAATACATGGTTTTACATAACAACCACTTTCAAAACCAGCACCTGATAAAACACCTCCATCCACTAAAAATTTACCACCTTCTTTTTTACATGCTTCAATAGAATTTAAATACATATTCACTGCATCCTTATCAATTAATGGCCCCATATGATTATTCGCATTTAAAGGATCTCCAATCTTTATTTGTTGGTATGCTTTTGTTAATTTACTTACAAAACTATCATATACTTTTTCGTGAATGATTAAACGTCTTGTAGAGGTACATCTTTGACCAGCGGTACCCACTGCTCCAAATACTGCACCAATTAATGACATATCTAAATCTGCATGTTCAGAAATAATAATGGCATTATTACCTCCTAATTCCAAAATGGTTTTACCTAATCTTCCAGCAACTGCTTTATTTAATTCCTTACCCATTCTTGTTGATCCAGTTGCAGAAACTAAAGGGATTCTTGTATCATTACTCATCCATTCACCTACAGTTCTATCTCCTTGAATTAAACAGTTCACACCTTCAGGTACTTGATTGGCTTCAAAAACTTTTGCAACAATATTTTGTACTGCATTACCACAGATAGGTGTTTTTTCACTAGGTTTCCAAACAGTAACGTTGCCACAAACCCAAGCCAAAGCAGCATTCCAGCTCCATACTGCTACTGGAAAGTTAAATGCTGAAATGATTCCTACAATACCCATTGGATGCCATTGCTCATACATTCTATGAGAAGGTCTTTCGCTATGCATTGTTAAACCATATAATTGTCTAGATAAGCCCACTGCAAAATCACAGATATCTATCATCTCTTGAACTTCACCTAATCCTTCTTGTAAACTTTTTCCCATCTCATAGCTCACTAATTGACCTAAGTGATGTTTTTGTGAACGTAATGCTTCTCCTAATTGTCTTACTACTTCTCCTCTTTTAGGTGCTGGCCAGTTTCTCCATTCATTAAATGCTTTTTGAGCAGTTTCAATAGTTTGCTCATAAGCTGCTTTGTCTGTAGATTTTACAGCGCCAATTAATTGTCCATCAACAGGGGACTGAGAACTAATCATTGCACCATTTGATGCAATCCATTTTAATCCTGTTGAACTTCCTTCGTTTTCTTTTTGAATACTTAATCCTTTTAAAAATTCCATTGATCTATTTTTTTATTTTTTCAATTAATCCTGTAGTAGAGAAGCCCTCTACAATTGGATTGATAATTACTTTTCCGCCAGCTGCAATAACTTCTTTGGCACCTACAATTTGCTCCAAAGTATAATCACCGCCCTTTACTAAAACATCAGGCATTAATGCCTTAATTAATTCCAGTGGAGTATCTTCTTCAAATACTACTACTAAATCAACAATAGCCAAATTGGAAATCACCATTGCTCTACTATCTGTATTATTAATTGGTCTTGAAGGACCTTTTAATCTTTGCACACTTGCATCACTATTTAGTCCAACTATTAAATAATCGGCTTCTTTTGCAGCCTGCCCTAAAGAGAAAATATGACCTTGATGTAGAATATCAAAACAGCCATTGGTAAAAGATGTTGTTTTACCAATTAATTTCCAACCATAAATGATGGCTTTGGCTTGCTCAATGCTTACCACTTTGTTAGCCATGGATCCTATCTCTCGCATATTAATTCTTTTGTCTATTAATGATCGGTAATAGAATCAAACTAACACCACCTAATACTAATACAATTAAAAATTGGGAGAACCATTGTAAAGTGCCATTAGCTAATCCTAAAGTATAATCGACTCCATTTAATTCTAAAACCTTAGCCATGAAATAAGCGTATGCTCCAATACCACCTGGGGTGATGATCATTCCGATACTAGCATAGGCTAAACAACTTATTGCAGTTGCAAATGAACTTGCAGTCCCCTCAGTGCCGTATAACCCAATATAGGTTGCTAATAAATATAAGAACCATATGCCAAATGAATAAAAGAAAAATAAATTGTGCTTTTTTAATTTGGTGGCACTAATTACACCTTCCCAAATACCTTGTAAAATTTTCCGTACACTAGCGATGAAATTTTTCAATTTTGATTTAAATACAAAAAATAAAATCATTGCTATGATTGCCAATGCGGCAATTATATATATCCAATTAGTAGAATCTGAATGAGTATTTTGCCCTGCTGCAGATTGTGCCTTCAATTGCAACCAGCCAGCTTCAATAACATTAAATTGTAAACCAAGTGCTAACAAAAAAACAAGTCCCAAACTTATTACATCAAAAGCTCTTTCTGCAACGATGGTTCCAACAATTTTTTCTGTTGGCACTTTTTCGTATTTTGCTAATAGGGTACACTTAAGTACTTCACCTAGTCTAGGAATAGCGAGGTTAGCTAAATAGCCAATCAACACTGCTAAAAATGTATTACTAATACTAGGCTTATATCCAAGTGGTTCCATGATCAATCTCCATCTTAATGCCCTCAGTAAGTGGGATAGTCCTAAAATAAGGAAAACAGGTATAATGATCCAAAATTTAGAATGCTTCAAAGCTAACTTGAATTTGTCCCATTCTTGGTCGGGAATTTGATGCATACTCCACCAAATCAACAGGATGCCTACCAGAAAGAAGAAACTGATTTTGAAGAATTTGGCCATTTTTATAGGATATTTTGCTTGCTTTGCAATTTACGACCAATTGTTAATATAAGGGGTGAGAAGGGGCATTTATTTAAAATCCCTATTTTTTCGTAACTTCGCAGACTCAAAGTCTTATCTGAGATAAACAATTTAGCATGTCTGAAAAGAAACGAATCTTATACATCGCCACTGAAATGTCGCCTTATTTAGAGTTGACAGAGTTTGCGGAGGTGATTAATAAACTTGCCATAAAAAGCAATGATAGTGGTTTGGAAGTACGATGCATCATGCCAAGATTTGGTGTAATTAATGAAAGAAGACACCGTTTACACGAAGTGGTTCGTTTATCTGGTATCAATGTCCAGGTAGATAATGATGATTATCCATTGCAAATTAAAGTTGCCTCCTTGCCCAATGCTAGATTGCAAGTATACTTTTTAGAGAATGAAGATTTTTTCAAAAGAAAGCAAATTTTTCACGACGAAACAGAGACATGGTTTGAAGACAATGCACTTAGAACTATATTCTTTGCGAGAGGTGCATTAGAAACAGTTAAGAAATTTGGATGGCCTCCTGATATTATTCATTGTAGTGGTTGGATGACTGGTTTGATTCCTGCTTATATTAAAACTGCATTTAAGAAAGAACCGGTGTTTTCTAATTCTAAGGTAGTTTACACAATTGGGGCTAATACATTTGATGATAAGTTTGCTAAGGACTTTTTAACAAAGGCAATAATTAACGCCAATGTGAAGGATAAGGAATTGGAACCATTTAAAGATTTGAATAATGCCGCCCTTTTTAGAGGTGGTGCAACCTATGCAGATGCTATCACTTTTGGATCAGATGATATTGATAAAAAATTAATGTCTGAGTTTTCTAGCGTAAAAGGCAAAAAAGTGGTGCCATTTAATGGATGGGACTCTGATTTAACAGAGTATTTAGATTTATACAACGAACTTGCAGGCAAATAAAGACAAAATAATTTCATGGCATTCATTAATATAGTAAAGAGAGTTTCGGTATTTGTGTTGTTCTTAGGGTTGCTTTCTTCAGCTTGTACTAGAGTGGGTACTTCTGAATTAGGTTTAGGATTATTGCCTTCATTGGATGCAATTAATACTAAGGACACCATTATTGAAGTAGAAACAGAGACAGTTGATATCCCAGATAGCCTTAGCATTTTTGGATCTGACAATCATATTTTGGGTGAACTTAACAATGACCCACTTTTTGGTAACACAAAGGCAACGATGTTCTTTCAAATGTTGCCAGATTTTTTTCCTTTTTATGTTCAAGGGGATAAAGATAGCATTGTAGTAGATTCTGCAGTATTAACTTTCAAGTTCGCTGGATTTTATGGAGATTCCACTAAACCAGTAAAATTAAGAGTACATCAAATTGATCCTTCCACCCCTTTAGATATTACTAAATATTATCCAGCGAATTATCCTGAAAAATATGGTATCAAAGCTGGTGCAGCTATTGCGAATCCGTATACATTAAATATAGAGAGTTTAAAAGATTCTGTACTTAATAGATATGAAGCGTCTCAATATCAAATTAGAATTAAGTTGAATGATAATATTGCAAAAATGTTTATCAAAGAATTTGATTCTAATGGTGCGTATAGAAATGATACAACATTAAGACAGTATTTCCCTGGTTTTGCAGTATCTGTAGATCCAAGCTCAAATAATAACGTGTTGTTGAAATTAAATATGACGGATACCAATACAAAACTGGCTTTGTATTTCAAAACAAATTATACACCATTGGGTGCAACAGGCAAGGTGGATACAACAGTATTGAAAATGCGTTTTAGACTTTCTGCTAATGGAGATGCAAATTTCATCAAAAGAGATAGAACTGGATCAGAAGTATTGAGTCATATTGGGAAAACCAATGATTCTCTAGTGTATGTTCAAACAAGTCCAGGTACTGGAGTGAAAATTAAAATCCCGGCTTTAAAGAATTTTGCTAATAAAATTATTCACAAAGCTGAATTAATTGCTGAGCAGGTGCCTGATGATGCGAATTTAAATACTTTAGAAAGACAAATGTTAGCCCCAAAATATTTATTGTTAGCTGCTTACGATGCAAATGACAATAAGCTTATGAGGAATGTGCCTAATGATTATCAAAGTATTGCAAATGCAGAAGCTTTTGCAAGGTTTGGAGGCTTCTTAACCAATAAAGCAATAAACGGCTACGATAAAGTTTCTTCTTATAATTTTAATATCACTAGATATGTTCAAGGGGTAGTTGCAAGAAAGGATACAACTTTTGATTTTAGAATCTCCGCACCTGTGAATGATTCTATTAGATATGTGCCTCCTTATCCAAACAATACATTGGCTGGGGTAGACTATATTACTACTTCCACTTCTAACCAACCTGCAATGGGTAGAGTAAGATTGGGTGGTGGTAAGCATTCTAAGTTTAAAATGAGATTGCGTATTTACTACTCAGATTTATAAGATTATACTATTTATTAATATATTTGCACTTTAAAATTCATCTAAATAATACAATATGCCTTATTTATTTACCTCAGAGAGTGTTTCTGAAGGACATCCAGACAAAGTAGCGGATCAGATATCTGACGCTTTAATTGATAACTTTTTAGCTTTTGATGCACAGTCTAAAGTGGCTTGTGAGACATTAGTAACAACAGGTCAAGTAGTATTGGCAGGTGAAGTAAAGTCTAAAGCTTATTTAGATGTACAAGAGATTGCACGTGGTGTAATTAGAAAGATTGGATACACAAAGAGTGAATATATGTTTGAAGCGAATAGCTGTGGTATTTTATCTGCTATTCACGAGCAATCAGCGGATATCAACCAAGGGGTTGATAGAAAGAAGAAAGAAGAGCAAGGTGCTGGTGACCAAGGGATGATGTTTGGTTATGCAAGCAACGAAACAGAAGATTATATGCCATTGGCTTTGGACTTAGCGCACAAGATCTTAATTGAGCTTGCTGCATTAAGAAGAGAGAACAAGGCGATTAAATATTTAAGACCAGATGCAAAGTCTCAGGTGACTTTGGAGTACAACGATAAGAACGAGCCTGTAAGAATCGATGCGATTGTAGTATCTACACAGCACGATGATTTTGATAGTGAAGCGAAGATGTTGGCGAAGATCAAAAAAGATATCGTGGAGATCTTGATCCCAAGAGTTCAAGCGAAGTACAAGAAATACGCAAAGTTATTTAACAAGGATATCAAGTACCATATTAACCCAACAGGTAAGTTTGTAATTGGTGGTCCTCACGGAGATACAGGATTGACTGGCCGTAAGATCATCGTTGATACTTATGGTGGTAAAGGTGCACACGGTGGTGGAGCTTTCTCAGGTAAAGATCCAAGTAAGGTAGACCGTTCTGCTGCATATGCAACAAGACATATTGCAAAGAACTTAGTTGCTGCTGGTGTAGCTTCTGAAGTTTTGGTGCAAGTTTCTTACGCGATTGGTGTGGCTAAGCCAACTTCTATTAACGTAAACACTTATGGTACTGCTAAAGTGAAATTAACAGATGGTCAAATTGGTAAATTAGTAGAAAGTATTTTTGATATGCGTCCTTACTTTATCGAGCAAAGATTAAAGTTAAGAACTCCAATGTATAGTGAGACTGCTGCTTATGGTCATATGGGTCGTAAGAATGAGACAGTGACTAAAACATTCACTACTCCTGATGGTAAATCAAAGACTATGAAAGTTGAATTATTTACTTGGGAGAAATTAGATTATGTAGCGAAAGTGAAGAAAGCTTTCGGTTTAAAATAATATTAACCAAATTCAATAAATCCCTTTCCGAAAATTCGGAGAGGGATTTTTAATTTTATACCTTTTAATTTTCTTTATGGAAAATGAACAAAACCCTTGGGTAAAAAAAGATAGTCGCATTGTGTATGATAATCCTTGGATTAGTTTAACAGAGTACGATGTGATTACACCTGCTGGTACGGAAGGTATTTATGGGAAAGTCCATTTCAAAAATATTGCAATAGGGGTAATAGCTATTGATGCCGAAGAGAATACTTATTTAGTAGGTCAATATAGATTCCCTCTAGATAGATATAGTTGGGAAATACCAGAGGGAGGATGTCCTGAAGGAACAGATTGGTTAACTGCTGCTAAAAGAGAGTTGAAAGAAGAAACCGGCTTTGAAGCCACATCTTGGAAAGAGATTTTAAGAATGGATGTTTCTAACTCTGTTTCAGATGAGTTCGCGGTGGTTTATGTAGCACAGGATTTGATTGCAGGTGAAGCCGAACCAGAAGACACGGAGCAGTTGTCTGTTCAAAAAATGCCATTTACACAAGCCCTAAAATGGGTGATGGAGGGTAAAATAACAGATTCTATTTCTGTAGCAGCAATTCTTAAATGGGAACTAATTAAAAATAAATAACTTTGACAGATGCAGGAAAGAAGAAACAATTATAATGGTCCAAGAAGATTTAGTCCTAGACCACAGATGTCTGAGCGAAAGTTTATTATAGGTAGACAGCCCATTATTGAGTCTTTATCAACTGGCGCCAATATTGAAAAAATATTGATTCAAAAAAATGCACAAGGCGAAGGTTTATCAGAAATTAAAAAAGCTGCATTAGATAATAATATTCCTATTCAATTAGTGCCTATTGAGAAATTGAATGGCATGACGAAGGCAAATCATCAAGGTGTATTGGCATTTATATCCATGGTGAAGTATATGGATTTACAAGAAGTGATTGATTTTGTTGTATCAAAGGGAGAGACACCATTATTTATGATGTTAGATGGTGTAACGGATGTAAGAAATATTGGTGCAATTAGTAGAAGCATACATTGTTGTGGAGCACAGGCTTTAATTATCCCAGATAAAGGAGTAGGGGCTTTAAATGAGGAAGCCTTTAAAAGTAGTGCAGGTGCATTAGAGCATATTCAAGTGATTAGAGTGAGTAGTTTATTGAAGGCAGTAGATACTTTACATTTAAATGGCATTCATGTATTTACAAGTGAAATGAGAGCGGATAAGAATGTACACGAGTTAGATTTGGCCATTCCGAGTTGCATTATAATGGGTGATGAAGGTAGAGGTGTGCAGCCATTCTTAGCAAAAGCCGCAGATTATTTTTTCAAAATTCCAATGGCCACTAATTTTGATTCTTTTAATGTATCAGTAGCTGCTGGTATTATTTTATATGAAGCAATGAAGCAAAGAATGTTCAAATGAAATTCAAATTAACATT
>JBJOIU010000066.1:0-9884 GCA_046046935.1 Bacteroidota bacterium | reverse complement strand
ATCCAAAATAATCAATTTAGGCTCATGTAATATGGTGGTTACAAATTGTAGTTTCTGACTCATACCTTTACTTAGGTCTTCTACTTTTTTATTCCACCAAGATTCCATCTCAAATTTCTTGAACCAATATTTTATTTTCTCAGAAGCATCGGCTTTGGATAATCCTTTTAGTTGTGCTAAATACATTGCCTGCTCTCCAATCTTCATTTTTTTATATAAGCCTCTTTCTTCTGGCATATAGCCAATCTTCTGTATATCGTTGATTGGATCAAAAGGCTTTCCGTCCAAAGTAATGGTTCCACTATCTGGATAGAAGATACCTGTAATCATTCTCAGTAGGGTAGTTTTCCCTGCACCATTTGGACCTAAAAGTCCAAATATGCTACCTTCTTGAATGTCAAAACTGATATCATCCACTGCTTTTTGGTCTGAATAATATTTCTTTAAATGAGCTAAGCTTAAAATAGGATCCATAATTTTAATTTATACCCAAATGTAATATCCTTTTTGATAGACGGAGGCCTCAATTTTGATAAGTGGAAAAACAAGGACTATATTCGTAAAAAAATAGACCTTATGTTACAAAGAAAGCCTGTTTTCTTAGTTATCTTATTAGTAGCTTTTGTGGGATTAAGTAGTTGGGGATTTTTAGTACATCGTACCATTAATCAAATAGCCATCTATACTTTGCCTGAGCCATTACGCTCTTTTTTCCATAAGGATAAAGCCAATTTAATATATAATTCTGTTCGCCCCGATATTAGAAGAAATACTGATAAGACAGAAGGTTCAAAGCATTTTATAGATCTAGAAAAGTTTGGTCCAAATGCAGTAAATAATATGCCAATGGATTGGGCTACTGCTGTGAAGAAGTATTCCGAAGATACTTTGAAAGAATATGGCTGGGGCCCTTATAATGCCATTATGCAATTAGATCATTTAACCAAAGCATTTAAATCTGGGAATTCAGATAGTATTTATTTTTATGCTGCTGATTTAGCACATTATATCGGAGATTTGAATGTTCCGCTTCATACAACTGATAACCATGACGGACAATTAACTGGTCAAAAAGGAATGCATGCTTTATGGGAATCTACTATTCCAGAATTAACTATACAGCAATACATGTTGTACAACAACCATAAAGCAACTTATATTAAAGATCCTGCTACAGCATTATGGACTAATGTAAGAAAAGCGCATGCTTTATTGCCTTCAATGTTTGCTATAGAAAGAGAAGTAACGCTTCAGTTTAAGCCAGAAACAAAATATCGTATGCAGATGAGATATGGCAAAGAAACTAAAACGTATACTAAGGAATTTGCGGAAGCATATGCAAAAGCTTTGGGACAAACCGTTAATGGACAATTAATCGCTGCTGCAAATATGATTAGCGATTTTTGGTACACCGCTTGGGTAAATGCAGGCAAGCCAGTATTAGCTACTTCTAGAGATTTAAATACTGATTTAGAATTGGAATTAAAATCTTTTAAAACCAATGCATTGATTAAAGATGGTTTACTAGTAAGCAAAAAATCAAAATCGGAAGATTAACATTATAATATAGCTGCTGCAATGGCTTGGGCACATTTTTGTCCATCCATTGCTGCGCTAACTATACCACCTGCGTATCCTGCGCCTTCTCCACAAGGGTATAAATTATTTATTTGAGGATGTTGCAAACTCAACTCGTCTCTAGGAATACGAACTGGCGAGGATGTCCTACTTTCAGTAGCAACAACAATGGCATCATTGGTGTAATAACCACGCATCTTTTTCCCAAATGCTTTAAAGCCTTCTTGTAATGTAGTATGAACAAATGGAGGTAGCACTGTTTTTAAATCACTCTCTTTTAAACCTGGCAAATAACTTGCATCTGGTAAATCTTTAGTGGTTTTGTTTTCGCAAAAATTAACCAATCTACTTGCAGGAGCAACTTGTAATCCACCACCAGCTGCAAAAGCCGCTTTTTCAACCTGCGATTGAAATGCTAAAAGCAATAATGGATCGTTTTCTTTTATGTTCAGCTTTGTATTTTTTTGTAAAAAATCAAATGCGGCAGCATGATCAATTTGCACCACCATGCCACTATTGGCGTATGGGTTATTTCTTTTACTTGGGCTCCAACCATTCACCACAATTTCTCCAGGAGCAGTGGCGGCAGGTGCAATGATACCACCAGGACACATACAAAAACTAAACACACCTCTTTGATGCACTTGTTCCACCAAACTATAACTTGCGGGAGGCAAATTGGGGTCTCTTAATAAGCAGTGGTATTGAATAGCATCAATTATAGATTGAGGATGTTCTACTCTCACGCCTAATGCAAATGGCTTTGCTTCAATCAAAATATTTTTTTGTGATAATAGTTCAAATATATCACGAGCGGAATGTCCTGTTGCCAATATTAATGCTTTGGTAGCGATGCTTTCTCCATCTGCAGTAATAATTTCTTTTAGCTGATTTTTTTCAATAACAAAATCGGTTAATTTTTTTTCAAATAAAACCTTGCCACCACTTTGTTCAATTTGTTCTCGCATAGCAGTGATGATATGCGGTAATTTATTAGTGCCGATATGAGGATGGGCTTCATACAATACACGCTCATCTGCTCCAAACTGATAAAACAGATTTAATATTTTGTCAATGCTGCCTCTTTTATTACTTCTTGTATATAATTTACCATCACTATAAGTACCTGCTCCACCTTCACCAAAACAATAGTTACTTTCTTGATCTACAATTCCTTCTTTATTCAATTTGGCTAAATCCCTTCTTCTGGAGCGAACATCCTTTCCTCTTTCTAATACGATGGGTCTTAATCCTAATAAAATACATTCCAATGCAGCAAAAAGACCTGCAGGTCCTGCGCCAACTATGACAACTTCTTTGGCATTGGCCGGTAAAACGGGAAATGTATACTGGGCTGCTGTTCTTTGAAGAAGGGGTTCGTCGATAAAAACAAGTAGGCTTAGGTTGATCCATACTTGTTGACGACTTCTTGCATCTATGGATTGCTTGAGTATATGATAACCGCTAATAGAGTCAATGGGTTTAGCTAGACTCTGGGCTATATATTGTAAAACAGTTGAATTTTGAGCTGCTTCGGCTGGTTTTAAACGAAGCTGTAGTTTTTCTTGCATGGGGTTAGGTATTTATCCTAAAAAATGCCAATAAATGCGACTTCTCTTAATTAGAAGGGTAGGTCGTCGCTTCCTTCATTCATTTCGCCAGCTGGCATATCGAAATAGCTGCTTTCAGAAGGGGCTGCATTACCGCCAAGGGCAACTGCTTCCATTCTCCAAGCGTCTAAATTGGTAATATAATTGTCTTTTCCGTCCTTGTTCCACTTTGAGCCTTTGATATTGAACAGCACTTTCACAGTATCTCCAATATTAAAGCGATCAGGTAAGCTTGTTCTATCTTGTACACATTGGAACTTTACATAATTAGTAATAGTCTTCCCATTAATGTCATCAGACTTTTCAATCACAAATTCCCTTGTCTTGAAGGTCTCTTTTCTCTGAATTGTATCGTATTTCTCTATTAATTTACCTATTAATTCGTAGCTCATATATATTGTATTAAGTGGGTAAAGGTATATAAAAATAGGCATATAGATAGGGCTTTAGGACAAAAGCTAAAGGGCATTCGTTTTTGGAAAAAAAATAATTCTAAAAAAAGTGGATAATCTCCGTTTTTTATCAAAATAAGGCTATCTTGAAAGGCCTAAAAAGGATTTAGAAAATGGTCAAAATCAGGCTATTTCTTACATGTAAAAAAAACCAAATAAAAAAGTTTTTTTTTCAACAATTCTTTTGAATATTCGCAGACTGAACGAGGAATTAGCATTCTTTATCAGTTGGGTGGAAAAGGGTAAAATAAATTTTAACTAGTATTTTAAAGGGTTAGTAAGTAAGTATGGCGAAAAGTGTTGACATAGTTTGGAGTAATTGTTTAAAGATAATTAAGGACATTGTAGAATGGCAACATTTTAAAACTTGGTTTGAGCCTATTCAACCAGTGGAGTTGAAGGACAATGTTTTAATGATCCAAGTACCAAGTCAATTCTTTTACGAATACATCGAAGAGCATTATGTTAATTTATTAGCAAAGACTTTAAAGCGCGAATTAGGAAAAGAAGCTAGATTAGAATACCGTATCATGGTTGATAGCGGTAACAATAAAAAAGGTTCAATGGATGTGCCGGCAAGTGGCATGAAGACTTATAGCAACAATGAGATGAATTTCCCATTGGTTATCGATAATCCAGTAAAGAATCCATTTGTGATTCCAGGATTAAAGAAAATGCAAATTGACCCTCAGTTAAACCATAACTATACTTTTGAAGCTTTTATTGAGGGAGATTGCAATAGAGTTGCTCGCCGTGCTGGTAAAACAGTGGCTGAGAAACCAGGAGCAAATTCTTTTAACCCATTGGTTATATATGGTGGGGTAGGCTTAGGTAAAACACATTTGGCTCAGGCAATTGGTAATGATGTAAAACGTATACACCCAAATAAGGTGGTTTTATATGTTAGCTCTGAGAAATTTATCAATCAATTCCAGGATCATAGTCGTAATAATGCCATCAACGATTTCATTCATTTCTATCAATTAATTGATGTTTTGATTATTGATGATGTGCAATTCTTTAACAGAGCAGAAAAATCACAGGATGCATTTTTCGCCATCTTCAATCACTTACACCAAAGTGGAAAGCAGTTGGTATTAACTTCTGATAAAGCGCCTAAAGACTTAGAAGGATTACAAGAAAGATTATTAAGTCGTTTCAGATGGGGCTTGAGTGCTGACATTCAAGTGCCTGATTACGAAACGCGTATTGAGATATTAGAGAAGAAGATGAAGGCAGATGGGTTAGAAATGCCTAAAGAAGTAGTGAAGTATGTGGCTTATAATATCAATACCAATGTTAGAGAATTAGAAGGTGCCTTAATATCTTTATTAGCGCAGTCTTCTTTAAATAAGAAAGAAATCGATGTTGAATTAGCGAAGAAGGTTTTACGCAATTTTGTAAAAACAAGCAGCAAAGAAATTACTATCGATGCTATCCAGAAGATGGTTTGCGAGTTCTTTGAAGTGCCTTATGACAAGTTATTACAAAAGACACGTAAGCGTGAGATTGTTCAAGCTCGTCAAATTACTATGTATTTGGCCAAGGCTTTTACAAAGAATTCATTGAAAACTATTGGAGAGCATTTTGGAGGAAGAGATCATACTACTGTAATACACTCTTGTCAAACCGTGAAAGACCTAATGGATACTGATTCCATGTTCAGAGAGAATGTAATGGAATTAACGCAGAAAGTACAGTTGGCTGCGATGTAATGAACTTAATTTAGTTTATTCCTCAATTTTTTTAGGATTTTAACGATACAGTGCTTATTTTTGCACCCCTCGAAAGAGGTTCGGAGGAGAGGTGGATGAGTGGCTGAAATCAGTAGTTTGCTAAACTGCCGTACGGGTTAAACTGTACCAAGGGTTCGAATCCCTTCCTCTCCGCAACTAGTTCTTATTTTGATAGATCACCGGTAAACAATATTTATAACGCAAGTTATAATGGAACGGGAAGTAGCGCAGGCCGGTAGCGCACTTGGTTTGGGACCAAGGGGTCGCAGGTTCGAATCCTGTCTTCCCGACAAAAAAGTCAGCAGTAAAACGCTGACTTTTTTTA
The DNA here is from genome assembly GCA_046046935.1 of Bacteroidota bacterium. Taxonomy (GTDB): domain Bacteria; phylum Bacteroidota; class Bacteroidia; order Chitinophagales; family Chitinophagaceae; genus Sediminibacterium. The sequence continues at coordinate 4,183 of JBJOIU010000066.1, read as the reverse complement.
TGCCCCTATATCAACAAGCTATGCCGTAGGCATCAAGCATGAAAAATTTGAAAACACAAGCTAGCTTGATGTTTATCAAATTTTATATGCTTGTTACATTGCTTCGCAATGAGGCTTGTTGAATAAAGAAAATTAAATGAAGTCGGGAAGACAGGATTCGAACGAATGACTGACGCATTTTGACCCACCCCCAATGGATCAGCGAACGCAGTGAGTTAATTAAAAATTCCTAATCCCAATCACATCATACAAACTTGTCTTACCACTATTGCTCATACTAGCAGAAATCCATCCATAACTATTGTAGACACTAAAATATGCAGCATTATAATTATCTAATTCAGAGGAGCTTTGATAATTCCCATAAGGAATACCTAAACTAGTCCAGTTAGGTCCAATCTTATTCCATTCATAATAACTTGGAAGATACCAATCATTATAACCATCATAATTGACATTGTAAACATATTTAGCAGCATTATTCCAGGTCATGCTTGACATTTTTTGAGTATTAGCCCTTCCTGTTCCAAAATTCATTGAAGTTCCAGTATAGCTAAAATATCCAGTACTTGCATTATATCCACCAAATGCAGCTTGCATACCCATTGAATGATTCATAATGATAAACCCATGTGTTTCACCTGCAACATATCCTGCATCACCCGATTGAAATATATAAGCAATCTTGCCTCCTAAATATGAAGTCCCTGCAACTAAACCAGAAGTACTAATAGTTTGTTGTTTCCCATAAGCAGTACCTGCGCTATTGGTAGCGAATGCTCTTACATAATAGGTAGTTGATGCATTCAAATTAGAAACAGTTATGGTAAATGTTCCTATACCAGTTCCACTGAGTATTCTATTATCATTAATGGTTGGATTAGCACTTGTGCTCCAACAAATACCTCTATAGGTAACCAAGTTGCCACCATCACTAATAATATTACCTCCAGTGGTAAATCCATTTATATTGATACTGCTTGCAGTAGTGGTGGTTAAACTTGGTATGATACCTGTTGTTGTAAAACTAATTTCATTCCCATAAACTGTTCCATTTGAATGGGTGGCATAAGTGCGAACATAATATACAGTACTAGCCGTTAACCCTGTTAAGGAAGCACTAATAGTTCCTGTTCCGGTCCCTGAACTTGTTTTAGTGCTTAATGCAATGGTAGGATTAATACTGGTGCTCCAAACTATACCTCTAGCAGTAATTGTATTGCCTCCATCCGTATTAATGAATGTAGTAATAGATGCACTTGAGGAACTGATATTCGATGTGCTCATTGCCCCAAAACTAATATCATTGGTTAATGCTGTTGCACCTGTTAAATCGGTCCATTCATATCCATTATACACTTGCATCTGTCCTCTTGTGCCACAATCACTACACCAAATCACTGTCCCTGTAGAAATATTGCTCATGGCATTTTTCTGTGTATTGGTTTTATTGGGAAAACTATTGGGTGTTATAGTACTTGAACTTGCAGAAGTGATTCTTCCTTTTTCATCAATACTTAATATAGGGATTTCTAAACCATTGCCATAAGTACCAGAAGCTACACCAGAATTTGCTAGGGTAGTGATATTTCCATTATTAGTAATATCTCCACTCAATGTTAATACTGGTTTATTAGTTAGTGAATTATAATCCCCATTAAACAAGCTAGGTCTATTGCTTAAAGTATTATAATCACCATCAAATAAAATTGGCTTCCCAGTTAAATCTGTATAAGCCCCACTAAATAATATTGGCTTATTCTTTAAGCTATCATATAACCCGCTAAATAAAACTGGTTTGTTTTTAAGACTATCATAGTCTGCATTTAAATTATTTACTACCATATTGTTTACAATAGGGGCTGGATAATTTATTGTAGAATTTGTTGAGCTAATACTGTTTGACTTAATATAAGATGCCAACATAGCCGTGGTATCTTTTAAAGAAAGCTTAGATGCAATTGCGCTATCTAATAATTTAACAACTTGCTTATCGACATAGTTACGCAACATTTGAGCTGTATCTGAAGCATTTAATTTGGCCGACAATCCACTGGTTTGCACTGCATAAAAAGCATAAGGTACAATTCCAAGGCTAGTAGTACCCATATTAACCCAATTGTTTTGGTATTGCCAATTTTGAACAGGGGCATTGGGGGTAATGGCTAATTGAATACCAAGAAAAAAGGGTCCTTCTTCCCAATTGATTTCAGAAAGAGATTGAATTATACCCTGAGTTCTTCTGCCTCTTCCAATCATTACTGAAAATACACCTAGAGCGTCTGTGGTAGTTTCATGTTCTTCTGTATAAATTGTCGTACCAGCAATATTACCTGCAATTAAATTGGTTTGTATATAAATTTTTCTTTCATTCACTGGATTACCATTATAATCTTTTGCAATACCCTGAAAGGGGATACTATTTGGTATCTTCTGAGAAAAACTAGGTAAGTATAATAATGTAAGACAGATAAAGATAAAAATCCTTTTCACAATCATTTAATCTTGTTTAATTGCTTGAATAATATCAATAGAATTTTCGGAGATTACTTGAACTATATATACGCCAGCAAAAAGTTTACTAGTATTAATAATGGATCCTGTTGATAAAGCTAGACCTGTTTTCATCTCTTCGAAAACCAATCGGCCTTCAATATTATATATTCTGATAGTAAAATTGCAATTAGGTATTTGGGCCTTAGTTAGTTGGATTCTTGGATGGTCCCCCATTGGTTGAGGATATAATTTTAAACCGAAATGATCAAATTGTATTGGAACAGAACATCCTTTTTGAAAATTTACATTAGTTGTTATTGGTTTATAGATAGATAGTCCATTGGCAAGAAATATACAATTAGCCATATTTTCTACTTGAAAAGACAGGCTACTAGTAGTCATATTCGGATTGTTCCCGATACTGTTGATTTGAAAAGACAAGGACTGTGCATGCGTAAAATTGCTGTTGATTAAGCCCCAATAAAAAACAAATAAAACAATTGCTTTCATTAATGTGTTGTGCTAAATATTTTTTTAATCGTATGACCTTCTTGAATATAACTAACCATTAAATTATCTGAGCTAATATTTTCAATTCTGTAGGTATAATTTGCTTTGACATAAGTCTGAGTGATTGCTTTAATGTGTAAAGACAAAATTTGATTATCCTCTTCAATCACAAAATCGCCAAATAAACCATCAGCATCTTTTGTTGTGCCATCAGTGGCAAATGAAATAAAATAGGTACTCTTTCCTATAAAAGACTTTATTTGATCGTTTTGAATACTATAATCTAAAAACCAGGTTTTGCCAGCTAGCATTGATTTGGCGTACTCGCTACTACTAATGCCCTTTGAACAAGACCCTATGGATAACCATATAGATAAGTATAGGATAGTTTTCTTCATCAGTTTAAGAGTTAAATGCATTTACTTGCTAAAATTGGCAATAGCCCATTTAAGTAAGTTATTATTGGTATTTTCTAGATTAAGTTTCTTGCTAATATTGTAACGATGGTTTCTAACGGTTTTCTCTGAGATAAATAATTCCTCACCAATCTCTTTACTTGTTTTTTGTTCTGCTATCAAACTCAATATTCTATATTCAGCAGGACTTAATTCTCCCATTAGATGCATGTTCTCTTTTTTAGAGTCTATATAACTAAAAACTCTTCTTAAAGCAACCTTAATTTGTTCTTCATTCCAAGGTTTTACAATATACTCATATGGGTTTGTTTGCTCAGCTTCTTCAGTGTATTTGGTGCTTGCGTAGCTAGTGATAAATATAAGTTCTGTAAATGGATAAAGTTTATTTACTTCTTTTGCAAAGTCTATTCCATTTGCTTTCCCATTTAAATTGATATCACATAGAACTAGTTGAGGGTGAAAAGTGGTTAATTCTTGCATTCCTTCATCGAAAGAATGCACTAGATTGGTTTTATAACCCTCTTGAATGAGTATTTCTTGTAAATCGAGACCAACAATTAGTTCGTCTTCAAGTATTAATATTTTCCTGTATTTCATACTATATGGTTAAGCTTTAAAATATATTTTGTAGGCAGTTCCATCAGTAATTTCTTTCTTATAACTGCCTTTAATTTGTTTGACTAAATTTTCAATTAAGAACATACCTAAACTATTAGCATTCACTTTTGTGTTATCGTATCCAATACCGTCATCACTAATAC
>JBJOIU010000065.1:0-10009 GCA_046046935.1 Bacteroidota bacterium | reverse complement strand
AGCCTAATAAAATGGTATCTAAAGAAAAGTAAACAGAGATAGTGAAGATGGTTAAAAACAATAAAGCCATTGGCTTTACATGTTTTTTTAATTCTAGCGCTTTTACAGAGATAGTGCGAAGCTCCAATAATTCAAATAATTTTTTGCAATTCAATAAAGCCAATACAATCGTAAGGCCCAATTGCATGATAAAATAATTGACATAATCTTCTTTACTACGAATAAAGATGAAGACTGCTGCAATAAATAAAAAACGAATGATGAAAGATCTGACAGCGATGAACTTGAATTGGTTCATGCCTGTAAAGAACCACTCGAGCTGAAAAACTTGTAATACAAAATAACCCATAGCCCAATAAAACAATTCTTTCTCTATTTGTAATTGAGGTATAAAATATATTAAGCCTAAAAATACAAGCGCCAAAAAGAATGTCCCAATTAAATTGATTAAGAAAATCTCCGAAAAAGTTTTAGACAAAACCGCTTTCTCTTGTGCATGCTTGGCAATCTCACGCACCCCATAAATTGGAATGCCCAAAGCTGCCAATAAAATAAAATATTTTGCAAAACTCTCCGCAAAATTAATCACCCCAATATTTGCAGGTCCAAGTGTTCTTGCGAGGTAAGGAAAAGTAATTAAAGGGAAGAGTACTTGGGAGATGGCCAGGAGCACATTGTAAAATATGTTTTTACTTGTTTGCATCAATTAGCGGTAACTAGCGTCTACCAACATGCGGTAGATATTTTTAAATAGTGGTACAATTCTACCCAATTTATCTGCAACTGTGATATCACCCTTGCTATCCTTGTTCAGGATTTGAAGTATTTTTTGATAAGCAGGACTATCTTCTGATTGCGTATTTTTCTGCAGCAATAAAGTTTTACTTAAAGCTTGCATGATCTGAATTTCTTGTACTGCAGTTTTACCATTTGAGAAAATCCTTGCACCTGTCCTCACAGGACGGGTATGTTTTATCTGCACCGCATGCACCACCGCTGTATTGGTTTTACCCATTAAGTATTGTATAGTGGGCACTAAGTATAGATCCAAGCCGGTACCGGAAATATTGTCTACACAATGCGGTGCAAAAGCATTAAAAATATCCATTCGATAAAATGGACACATCACTTCTACCCAATCTGCTGCTAATATTTGATAGCCTGGTTTATGAATAAATTGACGATTGTCATAATAACTGTCGTGTGTGAGACTTGGCTGGAATACATCCAACTGCTCTAGTTGCGCTATGAATAATAATTTATTGATATCGGTTGTACTGATAAATTGATCGTCATCAAAAATGCCGATGTATTGATAAATTGCTTCGGCATTCATTGGATGCAGATAATCATACAAAGCATTGATGATTTGTCCCTTGCATTCAGTGGCCACACTTAAAAAATGTGTAGGGGCAATGCTTGACAATGCATGTGCTTCCGCTTTGCCACTATAATCAAATACCAACCAGTCAAATGCAGGTGTTGCATCAAAGTAGATATGATTGAGTGGCTGAGATTTTCCATCCCAGGTTACAACGACTAATGATTTTGTTGGAGAAGTCATGATACAAATTAAGGTGTTTTAACTAAAATACGCATGGATGCGATTTCGAAGGTCAAAGATTTGAACAATTAAAAATCTTTTTACCTTATTAAGTTTAGATTGAACTTGAATAGTACTTGGGGTATTATACCAAGCGCCAATAATTTCCGGCCTTGCAGCGCCCATCTTTAATGCGCCGGGCTTGATGAATTTTTTATAGATATCCACTGGGTAAGTAATTCTAGCTGTCGCTTTTAATAAATACTTAGCTGCTTTGGAATTGAGTGAATAACCATAAGCACAATACACCGATTTGATTAAGGGTGTGCCAATCACAACAGCCTCTTCTTTAAAGCGAATACTAGACTTATGAATCCTTGCATGACCATCCCAAGCACCCCAAAAAAATAAGTCGTATGGTTGTGTGTATTTATTAAAATTGGATTTTAACAAATGGGGCTTCATTATTTTAGCATCCGATTCTAAAATCAAATAATGTTGATTTTCATTCAAATTCGAATTGGCTATTTTTCTCCATATAGACCGATGACCCAATAAAACACCAATCTCTGCGAGAGACAAAGCAGTCCCTGTTCTATCTTTTGAAACTTGTATTAATTGATTTAAGAAAGGTACTTTTTGGTATTTCGGAAAAATTGGTTCAACTAGTTCAACAGGCCCTAGTTCAGCTATGATCTGATCTAATAGCGGTTGTCTATTTTTGTCCCACTGGCCAAACAACATAAAAACGGGCATCTTGAATGCATCAGTCATTGACAATGATATAAGATTTATTATTGAATGCATAAGGGGTACAAAAACGATTTACACCATTGAAACTATATACGATTGTATGAGGAATTTTCACTAGGGCTGCTAAATGAGCAGGCAAGCTGTCTGCAGTATAAATAAATCCTGCATCTTGAATTAAGGATATTAATTCTTCAAAGTTGCTATAACTTAATTCAGCCTTATTTGTGTTATTGAATCTTGCAATTTTGATTTGCTTATATTGATTGGACTCGCTCTTGACGATTCTTTGGATATGAGCAGGGATAATTGCTTTTTTCTTTAAACGTGCATCTGGAAAAATCAAGACCGAAGCATTATCTATCTTGTTGGATATATTATTAGCAACTGAAAGGCCTAACCAATGTGAATAAGCATTATACACATTTGCATCCGCTGGTACAACCGCTTGAAAATCATGACCAATAATAAAATTAAAAACGGACCTACGTATATCTTGTTCGATATAATCTATGCCCTCTTGATTAGGATTAGCTTTGATATAGGCTTTTAGCAGACTTAACTGTTGCCAAGTATCCCAAGAAAGCAAATGCTTATTGGTAAAAAAATTGAGTTGTCCATGTTGGATACCCAATGCAATAAATTGAATTGATAAGGGAGGGAGGACTGCCGCAGCAACCATGGTATGATACAATGGCGCTAGATGATCCGAAGCCACTATCTGTATTTTTTTATCGCTTTTAGCGATGGCTTGTAAAGCGATCACAAAATCGCCATAAGCACGGAGTAAAAAAATACGCTGCATGAAAATTATTTATCTGTATAAATATAAACAGATACCATTAAGCCAATGAACATACCAATGAATGCACCCACCGCCATTAAAAACAAAATGGACTTGCGTTGGTCAATCAGTGGGAACTTAGGTTGATCTAATAATTGTATAATAGGTGTTTGGCTTACTAAGGCCATACGGCCCATCTCTAAATTCTTAATCACTTCTGCATAAATACTATACACAATGGTTTTATCTCTTTGAGATAATTCACCCGGTACCGAGATGGATTTATACGCTACGTTTGGATCCAATATTTGATACGCAGCTGCGTTATAAGATTTTGCATTTAAAATAGCAGATAAAGAATCTGCTCTGCGTTGCAATCTTTGTACATTTTCACTCGCACTATTGGTTTTAATGTTCACATAATACTTAGTTGTTTCAAACAACAAGCGATCTGTCATGTGCTTCGAGAACACTGCATTATCAGAGATGGTCGTGATTTTAAAAATAGAGCCCTTTTTATTTACCCTGTCTACTGTGATATTGTTCTTGGTAATTTTATCATAGATCGCAAAAAGCACACTGTCTTTTAAAGTATTGCTCAATGGATTATTGCTTGCTTTTGCAAAATTTACCGGCGTTCCCTTTTTGCTTAACTTATTGCCTAACCCTGTAAAGTCTAAATATAAATCAGCTAAAGTGGCAGAGTTTTCTTTTGCATTTGCATCAACAGGTGTAAGCAATACTTTTTCAACAATCACCCTAGACTTTACAATGTCTAAAATATTGTCGCCAGAAAATAAACCAGCACCTGCACCAGATAAACTGTTCATGTCAAATCCGAATTGAGAAGCCAAGCCCGCTAAACCCCCTCCAGAAGCAGACTTCTCTTCTAAAACAAAAGTGGTGGTAGCGTCGTATTTAGGACTTTGTAAAAAACCATACACCATCGCGAGCAATGCTGCCGAAAGCGTCAATGCTCCAATTAATTTTTTTTGTCCTAACACAAAACTAAAATAGCCTTGAATGGCATTGATTAAATCCGACAATGCGGCTGTTTTATGATTACTATTACTCATGTAAACTATTTAGTGGTGTTAATTAATGCAATGATTAAACCTGCTAAGCTTGCGATACCAGAACTAATACCAATGAATTCGGCAGTCGTAATAGGTGCTTTAGGTTTTTTGGCAGGAATTACTAATTCTGCACCCGGTTCTATTCTTGGATAAAAATGTAAAACAAATAAACGCTTGGTGGTTTTAATCTCACCATTGGCACGCACTACATAAGCATGTCTGCGATTCGCATTGGTTTGAAATCCACCTGATTCTCTAATGGCTTTCATAAAGCCCATGCCATTATGGTAAGCTACTTGACGTGGTACATTTAAGGCACCAGTGGTTTGCACTGTTTGAACCAGCTTTGGAATAAACACACTATCACCTTGTTCTAAAATCACGTCTTCCACACTACCCGGCTTGCTTAATGCATCTGTCAAACGAATCCCTACTGGCTTATACTCACCCGTCTTTGTTTTACGAGATAATTTTGCAGCAGCACTATAGGCAGCGGTTTTTAATCCACCAGCTCTAATAATCATATCCGATAAGCGCTCAGTGTTGCCAGACAAAGTGTATTTACCAGGATACATCACTTCACCGTCTACTGATACCATAATCTGCACTTTGTAATTCGGTGCTTTACGAATAGATACAATATCAAATGGCGCCAACACAAAATTTAAATCTTCGCTATTACTTGTATTGCTAATATCAATGGCTTTTACAATTGCATAAGCAGATTGATCACCTGCCGCATCTCTTGCATTCAAACGACGTGCAATTTCTACACGTTGTAAAGAAGCACCTTCTTTAAATCCACCCGCTAATAAAATTAAATCCTGTGCACGCATATTATCGGCAAAAGTATAAGTAGCAGGATTATTCACTTCACCATTGATCGTGATGGTATATTTTTCACGGATGGCTTCTTTGGCATAGATGAAAACAGAATCTTCTTTTTGCAATTCCATTTGTTCCTTACCGGCTAAGACATCGCTAATATTAAAGCTGATTAATTTAGGGGTTAGGTCTGCATTGAAACGTCGTAAAATTGCACGATCCAAAAATGCATTTTCTTTCACCTGTGCTGTTGCTAATAAATTTTTAAGTGACGGCATTTCTGCAACACCATATTCACCAGGATAATACACTGCACCTTGTATGCTGACTCTGTTTACATAATTGTTAGCCAATGCATCTACCACTAAGGTATCACCCGATACTAAGTTGAACTGTGCTAAGCTAGCTGCTTTCACTGTCAACACTTCTTTTCCTTTTAAACCCATACGCTTTACTCGCACCCATTCTTTATAGCCTAGATCTGCAAAGCCAGCTGCAAAGGCCAATAGGTCTTTTGCAGTTTCTCCTTTTTGTATATCAAACAAAGCTTGTTTTTTTGTTGCACCCGTTACTGCCACCCTTGTTTCATAAGGCCCAACACGAATCACGTCTTCGTCTTGTAATAATTTATTCTTACTTAAATCGCCTTTTAATAAAAAATCATATAAGTCAAACGCTACAATTGGCTTACCGCTGCGTACCAATTCGATCTTACGAAAAGAACCAATGGCATTGGGACCACCCGAAGCATACAAGGCATTCATGATGGTAGACAAAGAGGAAACAGTGTAGTTTCCAGGCTTGTTGACTTCGCCCACTAAGGTCACTCTGATAGATCTTATCTGACCTAATGAAACCAATACTTTGGTGTTGCCTCCCACGATTGTGGTGTATACTTTTGCAGCTTGGTTTTTTATTTTTATTTGCGCTTCCTCGATGGTTAAACCTGCTACTTTAATTGGACCAAGGTTAGGAAAACGAATCATCCCCTCGGTACTCACTTTTAATTTCTTGGTGCTTTCACTTAATCCATAAATATCAACAATCAATTCATCTCCTACACCAATGATATAATTTTTAGGAGAAGCAATGGTTAAGTTAGGTTCAAAACTTAATCCAGCTGTTTCAAATAATTCAGCACCAAATACTTTTAAGGTAGCTGCTGTTGTATTGTTATTGCTAGAAGGTGCTTTAACAACAGGCGCAATAATGTCTATCTTATTTCTGTCTGCAATGTTTTCATCAACTGTCTTAGTCTTATAATTTGTATTTGATTTATTACTTAAAGGATCCACTTCTGCCATTCTTCTTTTTAAAACAACAATTTGATCATTAGACAGTCCTTTCTGTTTAGCGATTGTTTCAAACTCTATATCAGAAAGTCCACTAAGTTGATATTTATTGATTAACTGAATTAATTGTTGGTCGCTGATATTCGCAATATCCACTGGAAGTTCTTGGGACATCACTTGTGCCGAAAACAAGGCAAGCAATAAAAAGCTAGAAAAGTATTTAAAAGAATGTTTCATATTTGAAAGATTGGTCATATTAAATTTTGGCACGGCAAAGCCATTGTAAGTCACATCATACATTACAAAAATTACCGGTCAAGCAAAGGTAATAAATGCTTGATGTAATACTATTATATAAGTAAGGATATGACTTAAGGGGGGATGGGCACGAAAATACAAAAATTTTATTGACAATCAGCTAGTTAGGCCTATTTAAGTTCGGCAATAGATGGATTTGATTGACGTTGCAGCTTCCAAAGCTTGATATCGTAGTTAATAGAATTGAGGGAATGGTTGGCATCTATCCTATGTAAAAAGCCATTTAAACGAAGTCCTAAAAAACTCAAAGTCCCCGTTAAACTGTTTTTACCAATCACACTGCTGATGGTTTCGAGCTTGTTGCCAAAATAATAGGTCTTTTCATTTTTGACCAATAATGCATCGTTGAGTACATGTTGCATTAAGGCATTGCCTAAATTATCTAAAGCAATAGCGAGTTCTAAAAAATACACAGAGAGTGAATGCACTTGTTTCACAATGCCTTGTCTTATCACCGCATATAAAAAACCAAAGGGAGCAGTAGTGACGAGTAAGATTGCAGCAACTAAAAAAAGCAATAAACTTTTCCATAAAGGCATGTTTTGCGTTTTAATCCTGTTTTCGTTTTGATCCATAAAAAATATTTTTTAGTAAATAATCTAATTAGAAAATATTAGCAGTATTGTGTTTATTCAGTTTGCCAGGAGTGCCATAGAACCCTTTCTATAATTGGCTTTTAGCGCGCATCTAAATGTAAAAATAAAATTTGGAACAAACTATTTTAAGTATAGATTTAAGTAAACAAAACCAATTATCATGAAAAACAAAGCATTATTGGTAGGTATTAATGACTACCCTTTACCAGGCAATGATTTAAGAGGATGTATTAATGATATTGAAGATATGCGGCATTTTATAGCCCATCAAAACAAAGTCTATGCATTTGAAAACATTAGAACCATCACGGACAACAAAGCTACTAAAAAGGGGATCTTGGAACAATTAGATTGGTTATTAGACGGAATTTCAGCAGGTGATCAGATATTGTTTCAATATAGTGGACATGGCGCACAACAGCCCACCTTTCATCCCTCCATAGAAAAAGACGGATTAGATGAAATTATCTGTCCCTATGATTTTAACGACACCCCTACCACAGCCATTAGTGATAAAGAATTTGCCCAGCGCTTTGCCAAAATCCCCCAAGACGTGCATTTTGTATGGATATCGGATAGTTGCCATGCCGAGGATTTGTCAAGAGACCCAGCTTTAATACATCCTCCTAAGCAGCAGATAACGGATCCAATTCGGTATCGTCATTTTAAAGGAGGACAAGCTACTGTACCCAAGGTTACCAATCTCCCACATCAAACCAAAGCAGCATCCGCCTCATTATTACAGGGCGCTTTGCTAAGTGGATGTGCTTCTCACCAATTGAGTGCCGATGCGTATATCAATAACCGATTCAATGGTGCATTCACCCATTATTTAATCAAGAACCTGGGACTGTATGGATATAATACGAGTATGCAAAACATTATTCAATATGTGAATCAAGATTTAGCAGATAACGGTTATGATCAGAATCCACAAATAGAAGGCGCACTTGCTAGTCAAACATTTTTTAAACAATAAACTAAACAAAATGCAAAACTCAAAAAACAACAACATCGTTTTTAAAATCCTTTTAATTACCATGGCAGTAGTTCTGTTTGGAACTGCGCAAGCACAGGCCCCACAAGGTTTTATTAGCAGGTTGATTGAAATCAAATACAGTACCGAACTCTATTTAAGTCATGCAATTAAAAAAGAAAGCGGTCGCACACAAAATGAAATAGACTCTGCATTAGCCAATTACAATACCCTTCGTTGGAAGGTGGATGGATTGGTGTATCAAATAAGTGCTGAGATAATTATGCAAAATAGTCCATCAGTTATGCGTAAACTAGATGCTTGGAGTTACGAAAAAGAAAATGCCAGCGTAAGTCATTCAATAAAATATTATGTAGCAAGTTTAAAAGACATAGAGTTGATTTATAATGAAAGCGTCGCGCCTCAAATATATCCAAATCATAAAAGAACACTTAATCTAACCACGAATGTATTTTACTTATTAAAGGACTCTTATAGTATCGTGAAAGGATTGAGTGATTTAAAAACCCGCAAAGTGATGGCTCTGGTGGAATTACTAGATCATGCAAGGCTAATGGGGCCTGGTGAGGTGGTGAAGATGGGGAAATAGAAAAACAAAAAGCCAATCTTCAGATTGGCTTTTAATATAATATATAAGATATTATTTAATGGCTTACGTCCTTACTATATAAAACATTCGTAAAAGTCTTAACAATAATTTCGAGATCGAATATAAAAGATTTCTTATGTAAGTACTCTTGTTCTAAATTAACCTTTTTTCTTAAGATATCATCTCTTAAACTTATTTGAACCAAGCAAATAATGTCAGGTTTAAGTATACAAACCTCAGTCACAACGCATAAATACATTAAATAATCATCACTGTATTAAGTTAAAGATTATCCTATAGATACTACCACTTATTAATAATTTTAACAAGTTGAAGTTTGTAAAATTTATAGGGATTAAAAGCTAACTCCTTAAAGCTATATATAAAGAATACTGAAAAATATCTTGTACAAAATTGAATAAACAAGCTATATTAAAGTAGGTATAGCAGATAATATTGTTAATCTTGAACTAATTGGATTAACGTAAAATATAAATATCATCAGGTCCAAAAATTGATTCGTACTTAAGAAAATAACCGTTTTGAGAAAGTAAAATATTGATTTTTTTTCTATTTTCTATATTGTGATTATGTTCAACAGAAATAATTTCAATTCGGTGTTTTGAAAAATCAAAAGAACTTAAAATCATAAATTCACTTCCTTCAGTATCTATTGATAAATATCCAATATTATAGGGAGCATTATTACTTTGTAAAAGGTCATTTAAACTCACCGTTTCAACGCTATATGTAATTGAATTATTTTTACGAATGTCCGAAGCCCAGTCTTTATTATCTGCATAATTTTTAATAGTTGAAAGTTCTGGGCTAGAAACTTTAAATTCACTATTTGAACTCAAAGTTTCAGAAAACTCGATTTTTTCTCCTGTTTTTGAATAAACACATCTTGTATCTATAAAACAATTTCTATTTTCTTTTAAGGATTTTTCCCAAACTTTAGCAGGTTCTGCTAATATCCCAGTCCAGTTAAAATTTTTCTCTAGTAGATATGTGTTACTTAAGGTAATGCCATCTGTAGCACCGAATTCTACAAAAAATGGAGGGAGTTTCCTTAAAGCGATTTCACTTATTATAAATAAGTCTTGTACGTATTGAGATTTTGATTCTGTAAGGTATGAAGAAATATATTTTTTTTGTTGTTCATTAATTGCTTGCCATAAATAAGTAAATTTTGGTACTTCATTTATTTCGCCTGATCTGATTAAAGAATATCCCATT